>CAYXQV010000136.1:0-3690 GCA_964467505.1 uncultured Hyphomonadaceae bacterium
ATCAGGATCATACGCCCTGCCTCGGCGGCCTGGCGAACCTGCTCTTCGGTATCGGGCCCGATCCATTTCAGCGGGCCGACACGCGACTGGTAACACACCTGCGTCTCCCATTCTCGGGGCAGTTTCTCCACGAGCCGCCGCGCCATCTCCTCGACCTGGTACTGATAGGGGTCGCCATCGCGAACGACATTTTCCGGCAGGCCATGTGCGGACATCAGCAATCTGACATTGCCCGGCTCGCCGGCCGATTTCCAGCATTCCATGATCCTGTCAGCATGGGCGCTGACAAGATCCTCATTGAACGGATAACAGCACACCGCCCTGAACGGGCCATCATAAGCTTTCCGCCAGACCGCCAGCGAGGAGCCTGTCGTCGTGGACGAGAACTGCGGATAGAGCGGCAACAAGACCACCTCGTCGGGCGCAAAGTCGGACACCTCGCGGGCGGCTTGCTCGGTGAAAGGATGCCAGTAGCGCATTGCGATAAAAGCGCGGAATTCATCATCAGGCTGGCGCTCACTCAGGGCCGCAACAAGTGTATCTGCCTGCTTTTCAGTCTCCGGCAGAAGCGGAGAGCCTCCGCCCGGCTGGTTCATCAGTGCGTAGTTCTTCCTGACTGCAGGCGCGCGCGTGCGCGAGATCAGGCGGGCCAGGATGAAACGCACAGGCGCTGGCGCGCGGATGATCGCCGGGTCCTTGAACAGGTTTTCGAGGAAGGGGCGAATATTCTTCTGGCTGTCAGGCCCGCCAAGATTGAACAGCACCACGGCAATGCGTCTTCCCATTCACCTTCTCCAGTTATTTCCACGGGCAAGCCTTGCCGCGCGCGATTGGTCTGTCATTGCCCGCGCACAGCTTTCACGACTGCCTCGACATTGCTGATCGGCGTATCCGGCATGACGCCGTGCCCGAGATTGAAGATATGGGGGCGCGCGCGATAGGCAGCGACCAGATCGCGGGTGCGTGCGACAAGATGTTCACCGCCGGCCCGCAGCAAGAGCGGATCGAGATGGCCCTGAACCGGAAATCCGTCTGGCAATGTGGCGTTCACGTGTTCGGGCACCGCAGCTGTATCCAGGCCCACGCATGTCACGCCTGTCGCGGCAACATATTCGCCAAGCATGGCGCCGGCCCCGCGGGGAAATCCGATGATCGGGACATCCACACCACGTTCACGCAGAAGCGATACCAGCCGGGCATTCGGCGAGATTATCAGCTTTCGGAAAATATCATCGGGCAGGCCCTCTGCCCAGCTGTCGAAAATCATCAGGACATCGGCGCCCGCATCAACCTGGGCCGCCATATAGTCGGCGGTAGCCTGAGTCATGATCTCCAGCGCAGCGGACAATTGTCCCGGTCTGTCATACGCCCAGCTGCGTGCCAGTGTCCTGTCGGTCTTGCCGCGTCCTTCGATGGCATAAATCAACACCGTCCAGGGCGCGCCGGCAAAACCGATAAGCGCGGTGCCTGCGGTTAGCTGCGCCTTTACTCGGGCGACGGTTTCACACACCGGCGAAAGGCGCTCGCGCACTGTCGCTTCGTGAACCTCTTGAAGATCACCTGGCCCTTCGATCGGCTCGACAATCGGACCGATACCTTTCTCGAAACGGACCTTCCGGCCCATCGCATCGAGGATGAGAAGGATATCGGCAAACAGGATGGCACCGTCCATGCCATAGCGTCTGACAGGTTGCAGGGTCGCCTCTGCAGCCATGCTGGGGGAATAGCAGAAGTCAAGAAAGTCTTTCGCCCGGCTGCGGAGCTCCAGATATTCCGGGAGGTGGCGGCCAGCCTGTCGCATCATCCAGATGGCTGGGCTGTCACTGATTTCACCGTGCAATGTTCGGGTGAGTAGCGGAACTGTCGGCGGTATCATGGGGCTCTTTCCAACTCGAACGGATATCGGCACGTGGTTATGATTATTAGCCTGTGACATCTGGGGACAAGGCCTGGCGAGACGTGTTGTCCACACAGTTCCACTTGCAATCAACAGGCAGAGGTGTCGATGGCGACTGCGTTAAACCTTTGGTAAGGTTTGAAGAATCGCGAGCTTTCCACCAATTCCTCAACCGGTCAAAACGAAACGTGATTCATGGCGGGTGACAAACTGCAAATGTGAAAGAATTGTTAACGTCCCGGGACATGAGATTCTTCCCACAATGTTCCACAGGTCTTGCGGCGCTGGCAAGGCAGATGCACAACACGCCGGTCGCGAACCTGCCGAGGAGTGGCATCGAGCCGATGCGCCTGTCGATCTATTTCAATGTGCACCTTGTTTCCGATTCCACAGGGGAGACCCTGAATGCGGTGATGCGCGCGTCAAGCGCACAGTTCGAGCGCGTTCAGCCGCTCGAACACAATTATTATCTGGTGCGCTCGGAAAAGCAGCTCGCCCGGGTGATGCGCGAGATCGAGGCCGCTCCGGGTCTTGTCTGGTACACGATTGCAGATGAAGAGCTCAGGTCGAGCTTGGAAGCGCAATGCCGGGCCGCAGGCATCACCACGCTGGCAGTCCTCGATCCGGCCGTGCATATGCTTAGCCGGCATCTCGGAATTATCGCGAGTGAGCGTGTTGCCGGCCAACATTCCATGAATCAGGAATATTTCGACCGGATGGAAGCGGTAGACTTTGCGCTTCGCCATGATGATGGTCAGAATATTGAGGGGCTTGCCCGGGCTGATGTGATCCTTGTGGGTGTCAGCCGGACATCCAAGACGCCGACATGTGTCTATCTCGCCAATCGCGGTGTCCGGGCGGGCAATATACCTCTCGTTCCTGGCGTGCCGACACCCCAGACCCTCATGGAACTGGAGCGGCCGATGATTGTCGGGCTCAAGATAAGTGCGGAGCGACTGGTTCAGATCCGCCGCCAGAGGCTGATGTCATTGCGTGAGGATCAGGAGACAGACTATGCTGACGAGGAAGCTGTGCGAGCGGAAGTCACGCAGGCCAACAGGCTGTTCCAGCGCATGAAATGGCCGGTCATCGATGTCTCGCGCCGTTCGGTTGAAGAAACGGCAGCTGCGATTCTCAACAAGCTGAATGAAAGGCGCAATGGGTGAGCGATGTGCCAGTGATACTCGCCTCGGGAAGTGCGAGCCGGCGTGCCTTGCTGGCCAATGCCGGCATTGTCGCCGAAGCGGTTCGCCCGGGTGTCGATGAGGATGCATTCAAGATCGCCATGCGCGGTGAGGGCACCAGCGTGAGTGACCAGGCCATGCGCCTTGCGCAGCTGAAGGCAATGAAAGTGTCTGATACCCGGCCCGGCCTGGTGATTGGGGGCGACCAGATGTTGTCGCTCGCCGGGGAGGCTTTCGATAAACCGGGCGACCGCGATGCGGCGCGTGAGCATCTGCGCGCGCTTTCGGGCAAGACACATACGCTCGAAACGGCACTCGTTGTGTGTGAGGGCGGTGTTCCTGTCTGGCGCCATCTTGCCCAACCCCGGCTGACGATGCGCACGTTGTCTGACAATTTTATCGAGACCTATCTCGACCAAACCGGCGATACGATCCTTTCAACCGTGGGCGGCTACCAGCTTGAAGGGCTGGGAAGCCAGCTTTTTTCGCGCATCGAGGGTGATTACTTCTCGATCCTCGGCTTGCCCTTGCTGGCGCTCATGGACTATCTGCGCACACGCGGCGTGCTGGCATCATGACCGGTCTGTTCGGTGTCATCGGCGATCCGAT
>CAYXQV010000136.1:3790-5320 GCA_964467505.1 uncultured Hyphomonadaceae bacterium
GCAGGAATGTTCCGCAGCGAAGGAATACCTGTATACGACGCAGATGCGGCGGTGCATGAGATCTATGCGCCCGGCGGCCCGGCTGTTGCCCCGCTTGAGACGGCCTTTCCGGGCGTGACGGCAAGCGATGGCAGCGTTGATCGCGCGCAGCTGCGCAGGCGCGTTCTTGGCGACAAGTCAGAGCTGGACCGGCTGAATGCCATCGTCCATCCGCTGGTGGCCCAGAGCCAGGCCGATTTCCGCCAGCAGGCCGCCAGGTCGCACGCCCCGCTGGTCGTTCTGGACATACCGCTCCTGTTCGAGACCGGCGGCGACAAAAGCTGTGACAATGTTCTCGTCGTCACGGCGCCCGCGCAGGTCCAGCGCGAACGGGTCCTGGCGCGTGAGGGAATGACACCGGATGCACTTGAGGCAATTCTTGCTCGTCAGGTGCCGGACGCGGAAAAGCGTGCCCGCGCGGACTTCATTCTCAACACGGCCTTCGGTTTCGAGTTTGCAACGGACGTTGTCCGCGCCATCATCGGCCTGATGATTCGCCTTGAGGAGGCCGCCAGCTGATGTCTTCAACCATCCGGGAAATCGCGTTCGACACCGAGACCACCGGTCTCGACCCCGACAATGGGGACCGCATCATAGAGCTTGGCGCGGTGGAGATGATCAATCACATCCCCACGGGCAACACGTTTCGCATGCTCGTCAATCCGGGCCGCGCGGTTTCGGCTGACACGGTCCGCATCACCGGCATCAATGACGAGATGCTGGCTGGCCAGCCTCTGTTCGAAGCGCCATCCGTCGTCGACAGCCTGATGGAATTTCTCGGTGACGCCATCATCGTGGCCCATAATGCGAAATTCGACCGCGGGTTCCTGAACATGGAGTTGCAAAGATGCGGGCGGGCAATCATCGAGGAGCCGCGCTGGATCGATACGGTCGCAATGGCCCGAAAGAAATATCCCGGCGCGCCGGCCAGCCTTGATGCGCTTTGCCGGCGATTCGGCATCTCGCTTGAGAGCCGCACGCTTCATGGTGCGCTTCTGGACTCCCAGCTTCTCGCCGATGTCTATCTCGAATTGCTGGGCGGTCGCGCGCGCGCCTTCGAATTTGGCGGCGCGGCGAGCGAAACCGGCCAGGCCGCGCGGCCTGCAGCGCGCCGGCGGCCGGCGCCCCTGCCCAGCCGACTTTCGCGGGAAGAGGATGAGCAACACCGCGCCTTTGTCGAGGCACTGGGGGAAGAGGCCATCTGGACCCGGCTTGCCGCTGACAGATCCTGACACGTCATGCAGCGCAGCGTTTTGTTCAGGCGATCATCGGATCGACCTTGAACTTCTTGTCCGGATTGCCGAGCAGGTGATTGACGAAAGCGACATGGTTCCGAAGCCGGTAAAGATCGTCATTATATGACAATGGCACTTCCAGCTGCCCGATTTCTTCCTGCAACTGCTGCAGGTGCTGGCGCACCAGATCACGTTCCGCCGATGTCTCTGCGGCCCGCCCGCGGACCTCAAGCGCCCGTAGGTCATTGTACCAGAC
>CAYXQV010000136.1:5420-6868 GCA_964467505.1 uncultured Hyphomonadaceae bacterium
TGACCGCCAGCTGTGCCACCGGTGCGACCAGGGGCACATCCCCGGACGGAATGTCCTTGCCGATATCGATCACGCCGCGCAGCAGCATGACCTGCGCCAGGGCCGGGTTTCTCCGTTCCAGTGCGGGGGAAAGGTCGAAGTGAACCAGCTGTGTGTTCGGGTCGTTCAGGAGCCGGGCGACATAGGGCGCCGAAATTCCGGCGGTAAAGACGACTGCTTCGACCTGCCCGGCGAGCAGGGCGTCGGCAGCGCCGGTCCCGCCAAGCGGAACCATTGTCGCATTGTCCCAGTTTTTGGCGTATTCGCGCTGCAGCTTCATGGCGAGGTCGCGCGTGCCAGAGCCTTCCGGCCCGATTGCCACGCGCCCGCCCGCCAGCTCCTTGAAGGAGAGCGCTTGCTCTGAACTCTGCGCAAACACCCAGACGGGCTCGTAGAACAGGCCGCCCAGCGTGCGAAGCCATTCGGAATCAGCCGGCATGGCCGTTCCGCCCTGCAACAGGGCGACATCGACATCACCGCTCTCAAGCAGTGACAGGTTCTCGATGGATCCTTGTGTGGAGATCAGTTCGACCTCGACGCCATGCTCGGCCAGCAGGTTCCTGTAGCGCTGGCCATAGGCGAAATACGCGCCGCCCTCACCGCCGGTGGCCATGGTGATCTGCCTGGGTGGGGGCGGTTCCACGTATCTCAGTGCGATGATCAGGCCGGCCACTGCAATCAGCACAAGCGGCCAGTAGACCTTCAGAAAGTCCTTCATGAAAACGGCCCGGTTCTTGCTCAACTCATCTGGCTAACCTGCCTTTTGGTCAGGCGCAAGACAGACATCGGCGCGAGCGGGCTGATTGATGACGCCCCCCGGCTCCCGCGCGCCTGAAGCAGTGGAGTGATCGGGATATGGTTGATGAAAGAACAAGCATGCAGGCTGCCGGCGTGCCAGACGCACATTTC
Source organism: uncultured Hyphomonadaceae bacterium (assembly GCA_964467505.1). GTDB lineage: Bacteria > Pseudomonadota > Alphaproteobacteria > Caulobacterales > Hyphomonadaceae > UBA5336. The sequence goes on from CAYXQV010000136.1 coordinate 6,369, forward strand.
TTTACCCGGTTTTTTGCCTTTGGGATCCTCGCAGCCATGTCGGCTGGCGCAGTCGTGCTCGCGATGAGCGGTTCGGGCACCATCTTTGCGGGCTGATCAGGCCTTGTGGTAGGGTTGCCCGGCCAGGATTGTGGCAGCGCGATAGAGCTGTTCTGCCAGCATGACCCTGACCAGCCTGTGCGGCCAGGTCTGGACGCCCAGCGCCATTGCTTCATGCGCAGCCGTTCGGGCGGGCTCGCCATGCCCCGCAGCCCCGCCGATCAGGAAGCACATTGCGTTGCAGCCATCGTCACGCAAGCGGCCGACCTTGCGCGCCAGCTGCTGCGATCCATACGCCTTGCCGCGCTCGTCGAGTATCACGACATGCGCGCCGGGCCGGCATTTGCTGACGAGCCGACCGGCTTCGGTGCCGGGTCCCCCGCCGGATGCGCATTCGATTTCGTGCGCATGTCTCAGGCCGAGCTGTGGTCCGAGCCGTTTCAGCCGCGACATGTAATCGT
>CAYXQV010000137.1:0-6837 GCA_964467505.1 uncultured Hyphomonadaceae bacterium
GGGCGCGAGGTCTGGGTGACGAAGTCCTGGACCAGCCAGATCGCATTGTGGATGCGGGTTTGCCGGAGCATGCCATGCATCTGCGCAAGGCGATGGGTGGCCGGCTCGTCGAAGGTAATGTCAGCCTCGCCGATCCAGCCGCCACGGTGAACCACAAGGCTGTCCATGTCGAGTTCCTCCAATCCGCGATAGAGCGCCCGGTCAGGATTGGCGCCGTCGGCAAGCTGGCGCATCACCAGCACCGGAAATGACATCTGCGGCAGGCGAAGACCGGCCATCAGCGCGCCGGGCACGCCAGATCCATCTTCCAGCCCGCCCGCACGCCAGTCCTCTACAGCCCGCTCCATTTCGATCCTGTGGGCGGGCGCGGCGGCAGGCGCGATTTCGAAGATGCGCTGGTATTCAAGCTGGTTGCCGGGTCCGAGCGCGCGCATCGCACGGGCCTCCACGCGCAGGCCCGGATCGGCTTCGGATGTGTTGGACGCGGCAAGCTGTGCGTGAACCTTGGGAAAGCCAAGACGTTCGCGACCACCAATCACCGCGCCGATATCATCGACAAACATGAAGGTCGGCAGCCAACGCAGGCGCCAGGACAATTCCTCGCCGATACGCCCCCCGAATGTCAGGATCCAGAAGGAAATATCGGCCTGCGGGATCGCGCCATAGACCTTGTCCAGCGGGTAATCGGACCGCATTTCCGGGATATATACCCCGGTATAGAGCAGGTTCGAAAGCGGGGAGATGAAGCGGTATCGATCCTGTGCAACACGGTTGACGCTCTGGTCGAGAAGGGCCTGCAGCGCGCCGCGCCGGGCCTCGATCCAGCCGGCATGAATGCGCGCATTCGTCGCCACATATGGCGGCCGGATCGAAGCGATATTCAACGGCGATATGTATTTTCCGGGCGCGTTCATGCTGGGGTCTCCCCGATCCTGCGCAGCGCGGTTCGCGCAAGGTCGACTTCATGGTTCATTCCGAGGCTCTCGGCCCGGGCCAGGGCCCGCCCGATCTTCTTGCAGGCACCTGCCGTGTCCCCGCGCGCCTGCGCGATGAGCCCGTCGACATGGGCAAGCCGGGGGCGCGCGAACGGGAACAGCGCGGCATAGGTGCCAAGAGCCTTGCGCCCCTGTTTCTGCATGCGCGCCAGCGTCTCGTTGCTGCGCCCGCGCGCGATCGCGGCGCAGGCGGCCAATTGCGCCGGCGCCGCGATGCCTTCCAGCGAGGTATAATTCGACGGCGCCAGTTTCTGCGCCCATCGCAGGGCGCGCCGGCCATGCCAGACAGCGCGCTCCATGTCCCCGCATGCGCAGGCGGCGCGTCCAAGGACGCCTTCGATGATGCCGGCCGACACATGGTCACCAACCGTGGCGCGGCGCGCGCGCGCCCGCTCGGCCAGTTCCAGGGCGGTTTCGGGCTGGCCAAGGATCAGGTGGCCCTGCGCCTGGCCATAGTCGGCCCATGACTGGTACATCCGGTTGGGTTGCTGCTGGGCGAGGTCGGCGAGCCGGCAATAGACATCAATGCACGCCTTGCCATCCCCGCGCAGGAGATGGCGCGAGGCGTCAAGCGCAATCACCACGCCCTGCAGGAGCGGATCATGTGTTTCCCGCGCTGCGCTATAGGCCAGCCGGATCGAGACCTGCGCAGGGCCCCAGTGGCACCCACGCAGCCGGGTGATGGCGTGATAGACATGCAGCAGGGTTTCCGCGCGCGGATCGCCGGTGTCCTGCGCCCGTGCGATCAGGCGTCGCATCCACCAGCCTGCAGGCATGCGGCCAAGACTGAGCATCAGCACGATCATGCCATTGCGCCGCGCGGTCGCTTCGGGGTGTGCCGACGTGCGGCTTGAAAGGGCAACGCCGCGCCAGACACCTTTCATGACGTCCGGCAGGCGCCCGGCGAAATGGGCTGCTTCGGTGCGGACGAACTCCGCATGCTGGGCAGCGCGCCTGGCCCTGTCGGAAGATGCGCGCGACGGATTTCCCGGCAGGCTGTCGCGTTGTGAAAGCGCGAAGAGTGCGCGGCGGACCTCGCCATTTCCCCAATGGGCCGATGCGCGCCAGGCGAGCCTGCGCCGGCATCTTGCAGGCCCCGGCGAGATGTCGGCAACGGTCCGCGAGCGATCGAGCAGGGTCAGGCCGAGCGCGTGTGCCCCAAGGGCGATTGCCTTGCCGGCCGCCTGTTCATAGGCGATCGCGGCACGCAGGGGCTGGTTGGCGCGCGTCCAGTGCCGGGCAATTCGTGCACGGTCGCCGCCGCGCCGTGTCAGTTCCCGCGCGATGCGGTCATTGAGGGGGCGTTCCACCGTCGCGGGGATGTCACTGCGTCCCGTGTCAGCGAGAATCTGGTGGGTCAGCGCGAAGCGTGGCGGACCCGCGAGGTGGCGTCCCCATCCGATCGCGGTGAGTTCATCGAAATGCTCGCTGGACACCGCGGTGCCGAAGACACTCAGCAATGACTGGACCAGCGCCGCATCCATCGGGGTCTGCCAGCTGCTCAGCACACGCCAGAGCGCCCGCGCCGGGGGGCTGAGCCGTTCCGCGCGGGTTTCCAGCAGGCCATCCAGGCTCTTGCGCCGGCTGGTGGCTGCATCCTTGCCAGGCGACCCGGCCTCGGCAAGCTCGCTGGCAAATTCCCGGATCCAGAAAGGATTGCCCTCGCAAAGGCGCATTGCGGCATCTGATTCCTCGTCTTGCGGCGCGCGGCCAAGATGCAGGGCAATCAGGTCGCGTGTTTCCGCTGCGCCCAGCGCGTCGAGACAAATCTCAAGATCAGGGTTGCCACTGTGGCCGGGGGGCTTTTCGTCGGACCGGTAGACCAGCACGAAACGCACGCTGCGCGCCGCGCCAAGGATCCGGGCAAACATTTTCGCGCTTGCCGGATCGCACCAGTGCCAGTCATCGATGATCACGCATCCGGGGAGTTTCGCAGCGAGCGTATCGGCAAATTGCGCCCAGTCCGTTCCCTCGACACCCGGCGCGCTGACCGCCTCGCCGATGGTCTGGAGCGTGGCATAGGGCGCAAAGGCGTGGCGTGTGCCCAGATTGATGCGCAAGGCCGCGTCATCGGCCAGGCCAGCGGCCTCGATCGCCCGGCCCAGAACCGTTGACTTGCCCATGCCCGCCGGCGCGGAGATTTCGATCAGTTCCGCGCCGCGCGGATGCGGCGACCCCAACCGGTCTGCAAGTTTCGCGATCTCCCTGGCCCGCCCGACAATATCGACAGGCGGGGCCGCCGGCGCATGCCCGGTCGGCTCTGGCGCCAGCGCGGATGCCGGGTCTGCGAGCGCCTTTGCCGCGCGATTGAGCGGCGCGCCCAGGCAGACATGGAAATTCGTATTGCCGAATTGTACCGGCGTGGCGAAGACATGACCGTGCGCGGCGCGCAGTCTCGGGCTCAAACCGAACCCGCCAAGAGCACCGGCAAGATCGCGCGCAATGTCCTGGTGCGACGTGTTTGCACCCAGCCCGATGGTGACAAAGAGTCCCTTCTCGTCCTGTGAGAGATTCTCGCAAAGACTGTTGTGCGCCCGGCTCACCGACACGCATGCGCTCCATGCCGCCGCGATCTCCTCCAGGCTTGCCGCTTCAATCCCGTTGCAATCGAGCAGCATGACCACCAGCGACCAGCGGTCGACAAGCCGGGCTTCGCCGATCCTTGCCAATGATACCGGGCCTTCCGGCCTGCCGGCGTCATGCGCTCCGGCCTGCTGGCTCGCACGGGTCTTCAGGGCCCCGAATGCCTTGCCCAGCGCGTCACCCCAGATGACCGGCAGGCGTTCGCGCCCGTTGAACGCCTGCCCGGTCCATATCCTTCCTGCCTGGCTGATCGCGCGGAAGGGCGGTGCGTGCGCCATGGGGGCGAGCGCGGCATTGATCGCAGAGTCGAACTCGGCCTGCGTCGGTGTGTGGCCCGACAGCGGTGCCCACAAAGCCAGCGAGTCGCCGCCAAAGCCGCCAATCTGCAGTCCGAGCGGGCCGATGGTGTGCGAAAGCCGGGTGAAGATCGAGGTTGCCAGGTCGCTTGCCCGTTCAACGCCCAGGCGGGCATCGCGTTCGACCCAGGTCTCGGTCAACCGGGTAAAGCCAGCAAGATCAATGATATAGACAGTGCCATCGCCCGGCGACACGAAAAGTCCGGGAAGGCTCGCAATGCCGGAAGGCGCAGCTTTGTTCCCAGCGCTCATCCGAAATCCGATTCGCCGAATATGCGCACCTGAACCCCGGTCATGGCGCGCGCGCACTGAAGCGCCGAGATGACAGCGCCTTCGACCCAGCCAAGGTCTGAATTGTTCTTGATCCAGTCACCGGCCAGGAAGAGGTTTGTGTAACCGGTCTCGTCGGTCCGCAAACGGTGCTTCACACTGCCGGCGGGCGCAAAATTGTAGAGTTCCGATGGCCGCCGGTTGATGCGTGCATAGATCTCGACCGGCGCACCCGGCCCGGTTGCCGCGTCCCAGCCGGGCAGCACGTCGCGGATATGCGTCTCGATCCAGGCTTGCACCGCGGCCTCGGCATCTTCATCAGCCATGGTCAGGGAAGGCCCGCACAGCAGCGCGACACTGCGGTAGGGTTCCGGCCGGTCCTCCATGTGAAGGTGGAACGACATGTCGGCCCAGGTGCTGAGTGGCAGGACATGGCCCGTGGTGATCGGAAAGCCGCGTTCCCAGCCCATTTCCCCGGGCGTCTTCATGGTCCAGACCTGCGCCGAAAGGGTCGGGCAGGCGGCATTGTTGTCGAGCATGCGCTGCCAGGCCGGATCGCGCGCAGCCAGCGGCGCGCAGATGTCCTTGAGCGCCGAGCCCGGTATTGCGAGCACGGCGATGTCAAAATCGACACCTGCTTTCAGTTCCACAGTTTCCTCGCCCGGCGCGATATCGCCGGGGTCTTCGAAATCATCGCGCAGCGCCGGCTGGCCGGGGAAGGTTTCAAGCTGGTCGAAACGGGGCTTGTGCGGCCAGGCGCGATAGCCCGGCCCGTCAATCAGCGGATCATACGCTCCGCCATTGCGGATGGCGGCCTGTCGGCGCAGGGCGATGCGTTCGATACGCGTCCCGTCGGCATCGGGCAGGAGCTCGGTGACCTGGTGGAAGAAGTGGAAACTGACACCGCGCGCCTTCAGGACGTCATGGAAGGGCTTGATCAACACCTCGCCGATGCCGCCATTGAAGTGGCGGAAGAAGGCCCCTTCATAGGTCAGCAGCATGCGCGCGAAGGTGCGCATCGTGGCGCCTGCGGCGATGTCCGGTCGATCGGGGTCGCCATCCTTGTAGCTGAACGCATAATGATAGCCGAATTCGATGAAGATCGAGTCCAGCACCCGCTGCGAGGCGCCATGGCGTTTCAGCCAGTCCTTTGTCTCCTCGTCATTGATCGCATCAAAACCGCGCAGCGGCACCCGGTCGAAGGCCAGGCCCCTGGCGATGACGAGTGCCTCCTCGATCATGATCAGATGATCGATGATCTCGCCCGTGATCCCGCCGCCGGGCCGCACCGGGCTGCCAGGGGCGGTGTGTGGCAGGCTTTCAAAACCGTCATCGCCCTGCCCGGTGGCGTTGCCTGAAGCCTCGATTTCCCTGTCGGCCTCGTCAAGCATGCGGCGCGTGTCGGAAATGAGTTCTTCGGTGAGCCTGAAGAACCCCTTCGCGTCGCGGGAACCTGCGCCCATGCTTTCAAAGCCGCCGGCGTCCGGTTCGGGAGTGCCGTCCAGGCAGGACTCGCACGCATCGATCAGTTCGTCGAAGCGTGCCTGATAGCTGTCTTCCCCGGGGCGGTCGGGCGCTGGCGTGCCAAGGCTTTCAAAGCCGAGGTCGCGGCGCGCAAGCTCGAGCAGTCGGCCCGGCAGGCCCGGCACATAGGATCTCCCCCAGCGCACAAACTCCGATATGATCCGCGTTGGCGTGACTTCCGGGGGATCCACGCCCGCCAGGCGGTCATTTGCAGGCGGGAAATCCACGGCGATCTTCCGCCATGGCCCCTGCCGGCCGAACAGGCGCGGCGAGCGGTCGAAAAGTGTCGCGCCATTGAGCGGAAGAAAGGCCTCATCAATGCCGTGCGCATCATCGTGGCCGAGGGTTTCCCATTCCGCAAAGACCCTGCGCAGCATGTTGAAAGTGTTGTGGTAGAAGCCGCCAAGAACATGCAGGCCGTGTTCTTCGTTCCGGAATCCCTTGCCCGGTTCGGTGTTGCGACTGCTGGCGCATTTTCCGCCCAGCCGCCAGCCCATCTGGTAGACATGAATGTCAAAGGCGTCAGCACTGGCAAGCTCGGTCAGTTCGAAAGCGGTTGCCAGTCCGGCCACGCCGCCTCCAAGAATCGCCACACGCGTTTTCATGAGCGCTCCCTCCCGACCCTCTCGCCAATTGCCAGATCCAGTCTGACCGAACCGGCTCCAAAAGCAAGTTAGGCACGAAAGCGGCGCGTATGCGTGACCTGTATCACGCTCGTAAAACTGTCATGGAGACGGCAGACAGGGCGCGAAGCGCGATTTGCGGGCCTTGCCTTGCCGGCCGATCCGCGCGAAATGGAGCGCTCGGAAACGGGCGGTTAGCTCAGTTGGCAGAGCGGCTGGTTTACACCCAGTAGGTCGGCGGTTCGAACCCGTCACCGCCCACCAGTCCGGGCATGATGGCGGGCCGCAGGGATCTGCCAGGGGGCGAAGCAGCCTGTTATCAGACCGTAGCTGCAGCCCGTTGCGGCAGCTGGCCATGCCCGTCCACCATCGCAGAGACCATCGCCGCGTCGATGTCGAGACTGTCATTCCCGCGCTCATGGGTGCCGCCGAGCACAAGGCCTGTGCGGCGGGGAAACATGTAGAGACTGTGGCCGGGGCCCGGTG
>CAYXQV010000138.1:0-6734 GCA_964467505.1 uncultured Hyphomonadaceae bacterium
AGGCCGACATTGCGCGGATCCGGCTGATCGACACGCTTGTCCATGAGCTTGAGGTCGGACAAGAAGCCGTGCCGATCATCCTCTCGCTGATCGATCAGGTCCACGATCTGCGCAACGAGATGCGCCGCCTCGCAGAGGCCATTGATGCCCATCCCGGCGACCTTCGGGCAACGCTACGCACTTTGCTGGAGACATCGGACTGAGCATCAGAGATGCACAGGTCCAGCGGTTAGCCACGTAGCGTGGCGATGGCGTTTTCCATATCCCGCAGAAGGTCCCCGCCATCCCGCTCGGGCATGCCTTCATCGGAGGCGATTTCCAGCTCTTTCTGGTCGCAGGCCCAACGTTTGAGGATTTCGGTCTTGGTTTCAGCCGCGAGGGTGATCGCCATTACCTCGGATGACCTCGAACGCCAGCGCGGGCAGTCTTTGGTCGTTGGAGCGCCAGCGGGAAATCGGCTAGAAGTGGCTCGGTTCGTTTGAACAGATTTCGGTCGCTCTACAAGTGGATTTCTGTCCTTCGGGGCATGCCGCAACCGGGATTGGCTGCAACGCGTTGAAGTAGGCCTGATCAGGCGTCTGCGGGTCAAGCGATGAGTGTGGCCGTCCTGCATTGTAGATGCCGATGTATCGACCGATCCCTGCGCCCGCTTGCGTCGGCGCCATGGGCCTGAAACACATTCTTCGCGATATCCAGACCTATCGTGTGAACTTCATTCATGGACGTCTCCTCTTTTCCAGGTGCTGCCAAACACCTACCTCGGCACAAAGAGGCCGTCGGGGGGCGTCTACCCCAACATCATCACGGACAAGCCGATGATCTCGGACGAAGTCCTGAGGTAGCGGATTGGATTGCTCATCGACGAAGGCTACGGAGCCAGCCTGCGCGCTTCAAGCGGTTTTCTGCTGACAGGACCCACTGGCAAAATGGCTGCGAAGCTGGGCAGGTCACCTCAAGCGGGTTTCTTTTGATAATGCCAACGCTATTTTCAGCCGACATGATCTCGATCAAGTTGCGGTCGGATCAGATCGGCTTGTCTGGGCCTTGGAAACGGTCTCTGAGCAGTTGGGATCTGCGATGGCAAGTACAGGATATTTCTGGCGCGGGCGACGTTGGTCGGCGGCCTATGTTGCCAAGGCGTTCGCCTTCGGCCTGCTGGCCAGTGCCTGCGCGAGCCTGTCCGGGCAGGAGGTTGCCGAGCGCGCCTGGACCGGACCTGCCGACTGTTTCAGTCGCGATGTTCTGGTCGGGGCCGATCTCGCGGCCCAAATTGCCGAGGCCTGCGGTAGCGACCGGATGGTCGGCGATCCGACTAAAAGCGGGATTGACCGCGCCACGGCGAGCTTTCTGACGGCCAGTGCTTATAGCCGACTTGCCGAAGCCGGGCAGGTCGGGCCGGGTTGCGACACCCCGCGTGACTGCTTTGCGCGCGCGGCCCGATTGATCGCCCAGTCGCGCACGCATGAGGGAGACGACCGGATCGCCGATCCAAGTGCGGACGCGCCTTCAGGGTCGGACCAGCGCTTTGTCATACGGCGTACGTTGGAGGAGGCCCGCGCCTTTGCGGGACTGGCTGTTTCAGGCGGCGAGGCCACGCTGTGCGGATCGCGTGAGGTGTGCTTGACTGCAGCGTCCTCGCTGCTGTCGGGCCTCGATCTTTCCGTCCTGCCAGCCAGGACGGATGGCACGACACCTGGCCTCGCCTGCGAGGCCTATGGGCTGGGCTGGCAGGTGCAGATACAGCGCGGTGCCGCGACGGCGCCGGAAACCATCGACCTGCTCAACCGGTTGGCTGAGGGTTGCCCTGACCAGCGGCAACTGGCCAGTGACGCCTTGGCGCAAATTGCCTTTGACCGCGCCGAACGCGGGCGCACCTTGCTGGTGGCCGCCGACCGGCAGGCGCGGGTGACAGCCGCAACCCTTCAGGCCGGGCGTGATGCCGTCTCGGACTATCGCAGCGCCGCAAGGGTAGATCGGTTCCGCCTGCCAGTCCTGCGCGCCACCGGCGAGATTCATCTTGTGCTGGCTGAGCACGATCCAGATAGTATCCGGTCCGATCTTCGAGCATCCATCAATGCCTTTGAGACGCTACTGGCCGATGCCAAATCGCCCGCCGACACATCGCAGCGTGCAACAGACCTCGCCGAACTTGGCGATGCCCTGGTCCGGCTCGCCAGGCACGAGGCGCGGGCGCGCGATGGCGTGCCGGTCCAGCCGCTCTACCGGCGCGCGGTCGAGGTGCTGACGCAGTCCGTTGCGACTGCGGCGATCCCGAGCAATGCGCTGCGCCTTGGCGAGGCCCATGCAGCGCTTGGGCAGCTGCGGGAGGCCCAGACAGCCTATGAGGCGGCGATTGCGGGCTTGTCGGGCGAGGCCCGGCGCGAGGCGCGGATGTCATTGGTCGCCTTGCTCGACCGGCTTGGCGAGGCCGACAGCGCCCTCGCCATGCTCGAGACGGCCGCGATGGAGGATCCCCCGACTGCGCAGGTGCGTTACCAGATCGGCAAGCGGCGCTTCGCTCGCGGCGACGTGGAGGCGGCGTATCGAGCATTGCAATCCGTCCTGCCGGCGCTGACAGGCGAGGAGAAAGCTCGTGCCGCCTACATTCTCAGCATCGGCGAAACCGCACTGCGCCGCGCAGGCTGGCAGGATCGCGCGCTGGCCTTTTCCAACACCTCGCTTGCGGCCGATGTGCAACTGTGGACCTATTCGCGCCAGGCCTGTCTTGCGGCCATCCACAAGGGGACAGCGCAGGCGCTGGCCGGTAATGGCGCCTCGCCCTGCCTCGATATTGCAACGCCGGAAGCGCACCTTCTGATTGGCATGAGCGCCCTCAAGCGCGCCCAGCAGCTTGATGTCGGCGCCTATGACATGGCTGCGCAGGCGCACTGGCGCAGCGCGCTGCGCGAGGCCGAGGCCGCTTTCCAGAGCGGGCTGGCGCTTTTGCAGCAGAGTGGGGGCCATGATCGCTATCCCCGGTTCGACGATCTTGGCACGCAGGTCGATCTTCAGGCGCGACTGGCGGACGGGCTTCGGGTCGTTCAGCGCTGTCGCCGCGATATCGTCATCGATCCGGCCTCGCCGGAATGGCGCACGCTGAACGCCTTCTTCGGCCATTACGGGATTTTGCGATGTTCGAACTGATCGTCTTGGCGTCAATCAAAGGAACCGATGTAAGAATGAAAGGAAGGCTGTGACATGACCACGCCGACGATTCAGTCACCCGATGTTTCAGGGCAGCAAGTTTTCAGGCAGATGCCGACCAATGACCAGTTGCACGCCATGGCCGACCAGCTCGGACTGGCGCGCAAGGGCCGCGCAAAATTCCTCGTCTTGTCGATCTTCCTGGCCGGAGCGGTCCTCGCCTGTGTGGCCGGAATCGCAGTGCTCTACGGCCACATGAACACGCGGCTGGCGGAGGCCGGACGGGCCGAGGAGGCACTGGAGGCCCGGATTGCGGCAAAGGACCGGCAGATCGTCTCGCTCAACGCTACGATCGATCGACAGGCCGCCACGATCGCCAGCTATGCCGACTTCCAGAGCATTGCCGCGCTGCAGGAACAGATCGTGCAGCTGGAAAGTGATATTGCCGGTCTGTTGGTGCAGCCAAGTCGCGCCAATGCCCCCGCGCGCCTGAAGGACCTGCCGGATGAGGTGGAATGGCTCGACTCGGCCGTCGCGACGTTGCGCACGCGCCGCGACGCGCTTGCCCGGCTGAAGGCGGAAATCGAAGCCTGGCCGCCACCGCTCGGCAATCCGCGCCCGGACTGAAACCCGCGTCGCCCCCCTACAAGAGCAAGGATCCATCATGGACACACCCGACAACCGGCAGCCGCTCTTCGGGCCGCTGACCGTGGACCAGAAGCCGACCTTCAGCCTGAAGGAGTTGATCGGCGAGTTTCCCGATCATCACAGTGACTGGACGCTGCCTGAGGCCTTCCTCTGCCTCATCCTCGCCTCGGCCGCTGCTGATGGAAGTGTCTCGCCGGAGGAGCAGGAGGAGATCCGCGCCATCGCCCACCGCTCCCGGACGCTAAAGAGCCTGAGCGAGAACGAGTTGGCAGAGGCCAATAGCGTTGTGCTGCAACGTCGAAAGGATCGTGCGGACTGGCTCAAGCAGGCTTGCGAGGTGATACCCCAGGAGATGCGCCTGTCGCTGTTTGCCCATTGCCTCGATATTGCCCTTGCCGATGGCGCACTTGTCCAGTCCGAGGCTGATTATCTGGAAGAGCTGGTCGGCGTGCTTCGCCTCAGTCCGGGCGATGCCGAATTGGTGACCAAGGTCATCTCCATGAAGAACCGCTACTGAGCGCGGGTTTCGCAATTTCCCGGACATGAATTTCAGCAATTCCCGGACACGCGTTTCCCCTCCGTGCCAATAAGCGTGAGACATTCGACCGGCTGAAGTTTACGCTTGAAGGTGCAGGAGAATGAACCGACGGTCATGTGGGCGGTGTCAAAGAAAAGCGAACCAGTCTCCAGCATTGTGAGATGCGCCGGCCCTCAGGCGGCGAGAAGCCCGCGCCACTCGAGTAGGGCGGCGTCGCGGAGGGCCTTGAATCTTGGTCGGCGTTCGATGTTCCTTTGATGATTGAAATGGTTGTGCACAGACGAATGGGTGGCCACGAATTTTTGCAAACTTCGCATCTGCGCCCCTAGCTGCCTTTCTCAAACGAACAGGATCTGACAATTCATCGACGAGTCCGATGACGGTCCAATGGGTTACGAATGCTGCGAGCGGGCCTCCTACTTCGAAGTCAAGGATTGTGTCGCAAAGGAAGCGCCGCCGGACATGCCGCATAATCCGTGGTATGTTGTGTCAATGGTTGAGCTGTGTCGACAAGGCATTGGTTCGTTTCGACTTCCTCCGGCAGGAAGGAGGCTTGCGTGATAATCGTCATTTCGCTCCTCGTGGCAATTGGTCTTGTCGTCCTTTCACTCCTCGTCCTGCTGGTTTTCGATCGACGGGCCGATCGTGCAGAATGGCACAGATTGGCCGCGCTCCAGCCTGACACCCCGAAAATCTTCACCCCTGAGTTGGTGGCCGACCTGCCCGAACCCGCGCGCCAGTATTTTGGCTACACGATCCGTCCCAGTGCGCCGCTCTTGCCGGTGGCCGAGATTGACATGCGCGGGCAGTTCAGCCTTGGCACCAAAGAGGCCCCAAAATACCAGCCGATGGAGGCACGCCAGATCCTGGCGGTGCCGGAGGGGTTCGTCTGGTCGATGCATACGCGCGGAGGCATGCCCGTCTCGGGCTCGGACTCGGGGCACTGGACGCGATTTCGCATCTTCGGACTTATCCCTGTCGGGCGTCTTGGCGGCAACACGGACCATACGCGCTCGGCCTTCGGGAGATATGCCGCAGAGGCGACGATCTGGGCGCCCGCGTCGCTCTTGCCCGGACCGGGTGTCGCATGGTCGGCCGTTGATGACGACAAAGCCCGCGTGACCATCACGCACGGGGCGCTGGAACAGGCCGTCGATATCACGGTCGACCCCGAGGGTCGGCCGGTGGAGGTATCTTTCCAGCGCTGGAGCAATGCGAATCCCGACAAGGTCCACCGGCTGCAACCCTTTGGCGCTATCATGTCGGATTTCCGCAAGGTGGGCGGCTACCGGCTGCCGTTCCGGGTCGAGGCCGGAAACATGTTCGGCACGCAGGACTATTTCCCGTTTTTCCTCGCGGAGGTCACCGAGATCAGGTTTCCGGGAGCGCGGCCATGATCGCAATGATCCTTGCAATTCAGGTCGCGCTGCCGCTGGTCCTGATCGCGTGGCTGGCCTTCCTGCCCGCCAGAAGCGTATCAGGCTTTGCGCTTCAGGCAGCGGGCATTGGGGTGTTCCTGTTTGCACTGTCGCGGGTGGCGCAATGGGCGGTGCCGGGTTGGTGGCTGCCATGGGTTTTTGGCGGGCTGTGGCTGGTGGCGGTTCTGGCATGGCTTCTACGCACGGGCTTCGCAGGCGCTCCGCCTCTTCCCAAGGCGTGGTCGGGATGGTTGAGCCTGACCGCGTCAGCCATCCTGCTCGGCCTTGGTGGATGGTACAGTACCCTTGCGCTCAACGGGCAGCGCTTGCCGCCGGTGGAGGTGATCGACATCGCCAACCCGCTGGGTCCGGGGCGTTACCTTGTCGGCAATGGCGGATCAAACAGACTGGTGAATGCGCACCTCGCAACGCTCGATGAAAGCGTTGAACGGTTCCGGCCGTGGCGCGCACAGTCCTATGCCGTGGATTTCTTCGGGCTCGGCCCCTTGGGGCTGCGCGCGAGCGGATGGCGCCCCGCTGACCCCGCAGCTTATGCGATCTTTGGCGCGCAGCTTCGTGCGCCTTGCGAGGGAACCGTGGTCGCAGCGGACGGCGACAGGCCGGATTTCGAGGTGCCGAAGCAAGACACAGTCAACCGGCTCGGAAATCATGTGATCCTGCGTTGCGGCGACGCCGAGATCGTGTTCGCGCATATGCGCCAGGGCAGCGTGAGCGTCGCGCCGGGCGACGTGGTCGCGTTGGGTGACCGTCTGGGCGAGGTCGGCAATTCCGGCGCTTCGACCGAGCCACATCTGCACATCCACGCCCAGCGCCCCGCGCCCGATGGGGCAGCGCCGATCTCGGGCGCACCGCTTGCACTGCGCATCGACGGACGTTTTCTTGTGCGCGGCGACAGGATACCGGGATTGCACCAATGACCGGCCAGGTGAGGCAGGCTGCGGCCTTCCTCGCCCTGACCTTTACGC
>CAYXQV010000139.1:0-6722 GCA_964467505.1 uncultured Hyphomonadaceae bacterium
ACAAGAGCGATAGGGAGCGACAGTGTACAATGGCGCTTGCGATGTCTCTTCCCGGGCTTTTAATCCCGCGGTCAGCGATAAGCGCAAAATGAGGCATCAAGATCGGCAAACCCTGCCGCCGTATTAGGCCCGCCGCTTGTAAAACGACGCATCGCTCATCCCGTGCTTGCGGCACAGCTGAGCCACCGGCACACCACCCTCGGACGGTCCCAGGATCACGATGATCCGCGCTTCAGTGTATCTGCTTGTCTTCATTCGAAGTCTCCTCGTTCATCATGCCGAGAAAGTTCTACTTTTGAAGCACATCAATTTCTGGGAGGGGGGAGGATTACCCGACCTTCTTACCTCAATGCGGGTCGGCTGGGCGGCGCACGCCGTCGCCGGGCCACTTGCCAACCTTTAAGTCGGCGCTCTCCCCGCAATCGCGCGGAGGGCGAGCCCCGAAAGCTGCGCCGGGTTGCGTGATCCGACGCGATCAACAAACCGTATAATGATGGTAAGATTATGCTACATGATTTTAAGACTGCCACCTGTTTCGATGCACGGGATCGACATGGACCAAATGCATTCGACTTCTTGCGCCCTGGCGTTTGGTGCCTTCGCGGCACTTGTGAGTTGCGGCCAGCCCGCAAGCACTGGCGGGGAGCGCCCTGGCCCGCGTGCTGAAATTGCCACACGGGTGATCGTCGAGACGGTCCGGTTCGAAGCTGATACCGACCGCGTCCAGGCCGTTGGCACGGCGCGTGCGCAGGCAAGGGCAGAGATTTATCCCGAAGCGAGTGGGGAGGTGGTCGCGGTCAACTTTACCGCAGGCGGGCCGGTCCAGCGTGGGCAAATCCTGGTCCAATTGGAAGCGCGCGCCGAGGAGTTGGCCGTGCGCCGGGCTGAAGTCGCCGTGCGTGATGCCCAGCAATTGCTCGACCGTTATGAGCGGATCGACGTGCCGGGCGCCATCTCCGACAGTCAGGTCGATACGGCAAAGACGGCGCTTGAAGCCGCCCGGATTGACCTTGACCTTGCCCGCAACACCCTCGCCGAGCGGATCGTGCGCGCGCCTTTCTCCGGCTCTGTGGGGCTTTCCAGCGTCGACCCCGGTGCCCGTGTCACGACGCAGACCATGATCACCCGGCTCGATGACCGGTCCATTCTCCATGTGGATTTCGCCGCGCCCGAGCAGGTGTTTGGTGGCATCACGCCGGGCGACAGACTGGCCATGGAGCCGTTCGCCCTCAGCGGCGCGACGGTCGAAGCCACCGTAGTTGCTATCGATAGCAGCATCGATCCAGCGACCCGGAGCTTCACTGTTCGCGCCAGCGTCGACAACACTGACGACCGGCTGCGCCCGGGCATGAGCTTCCGGGTGAATTTCGACTTGCCGGGCCAGACCTATCCGACCGTGCCGGAAGCCTCGATCCTGTGGGGCGGCGACGGCGCATACCTCTGGACGGTGGTCGATGACCGGGCCGTTCGGACGCCCGTGGACATCGTTTCCCGCCAGAAGGGCCGTGTGCTCGTGCGTGGCGAACTCGACCAAGCCGCAAAGATCATTATCGAGGGCGTGCAAAAAGTCCGTCCAGGCAGCCGCGTTGATCCCGAAACGGCCACTGAAAAGCGTGGCGCCGCGACTGCGGCCGCTTCCAGTGCTGCCAGCAGCGACTTATTGCAACAGCCATGAAACAGGTGATCAGCGGTCTTCCCGCGCTGTCTGTGCGACGCCCACTGCTTGCGGCGGTGATGAATATTCTCATCATTGTTGCCGGCGTGGCAGCCCTCCTCGATATGGAGGTGCGCGAACTGCCGGATGTTGATCGCCCGATCGTCACCGTACGCGCGGCGCTGCCAGGCGCGGCGCCCGAGACCATGGACGCCGAAGTCACCAGCGTCCTGGAAGGCGCCGTGGCGCGGGTTTCTGGTGTGCGCGACATCCGGGCCAGCAGCGAGGAAAATTCCTCGCGGATCCGGATCGAGTTCTCACCTGGCACAGACCTCGACACCGCCGCCGCCGACGTGCGAGAGGCGGTCAATCGGGTTGCCCGGCAACTGCCCGACCGCGTGGAGAACCTGAACGTCACCAAGGCCGACAATGACGCCGAGGCGATCATGACGATCGCCCTGGTCGCTGACGGCCTGAGAGAAGACGACATTACCGAGATCATCGAGCGCGATGTGGCCCCAGGCCTCCTGTCCATCGATGGTGTGGCCAGTCTCCAGAATTTCGGCGCACGCAACAGCCAGATGCGGGTCATCATGGACCCCCTTAGGCTCAATCGGTTTGGCCTGACCGTCGGTGATGTGGCCGCCGCCTTGCGCCAGGCGCCGTTCGACGTTCCGGTGGGCAGTTTCGCAAGCGATGACCAGCAGCTGATCGTACGCGCGGAGGCAACAGCCGCAACGCCTGATCTCATCGAAGATGTGGTCGTGTCGGGGACGAGGACGCGGATCGCAGACCTGGCCGATGTGGTCCTGTTGCCGGCCGATGCGCAGAACCTTCTTCGCCTGAACGGCGCGCCCGTCGTCGGCGTGGGGATTGTCCGCCGCGCCCAGTCCAACACGATCGAGATTGCGAGAGCCGTCGAGGCCGAAGTCGAGCGCCTGAATGCCCGGCTTGACGATGTAGAGCTGCTTATCATCTCGAACGATGCGGTGTTCATCGAAACTTCGGTCCGTGAGGTGTTCACCAGCCTTCTGATCACTGTGGCGATTGTCGTGCTGGCGATCTGGATATTCCTGGGCTCCTGGAAGGCGACCCTGATCCCGGCCATCGCCATCCCGATTGCCTTGATCGGGACGGTCGCGGGCATCTGGCTGCTCGGCTTCTCGATCAACCTTTTGACCTTGCTCGCCCTTGTTCTGGCCACGGGGCTTATCGTCGACGACGCCATTGTGGTCCTGGAGAACATTCAGCGCCAGCAGGCGGGCGGCATGAAGCGGCGGGCCGCTGCAGTGATTGGCACAAGCCAGGTGTTCTTCGCCGTGATTGCGACCACGGTCGTTCTGGTCGCCGTCTTCGTGCCGATCTCGTTCCTGCCATCCCAGGTGGGTCGGCTGTTCCGTGAGTTTGGCTTCGTCCTGGCCCTGGCGGTGATCCTGTCTTCCTTCGTCGCCCTGACCCTTGCGCCCGCCATCGCCTCGAAATTCACTTTCAGGCGAGAGGATGCCAAGCCGACATGGCTTGAGCGCTTCGGCAACATGCTGGTGGGTGTATACGGTCGTATTCTGGGTATCTGCCTGCGCCTGCCGACGGCCACGGCCCTTGCCTGCGTCGGCATCGCCAGCGGAGCCGTTCTCGCCTATGGTGGCCTGGATCAGGAGTTGGTGCCATCGGAGGACCGTGGCCAGATTTCAGTCTTCGCGCGTGGCCCGGACGGGGTCGGGATTTCCTACATGGAGCGCCAGGCCGACCAGATCGAAGACATCCTGCAGCCCTATATCGATGCCGGTGAGATCGAGACGCTCTTCACTCGCGTGGGGCAGTGGGACCCAAATCTCGTTGTGGCAACCGGGCAACTTGCGCCCTGGTCGCAGCGCGAACGGTCGCAGGATGAGATCGTCAACGAATTGAGGCGTCCGCTTGCAGAGATACCGGGATCGCGCATTTTCGTGTTCGGACCGAGCAGCTTCAGCCGGCGCGGCGGCGGTGACCGGGGCGGCAGCCTCGACCTCGCTCTGACCGGCCCGGACTACGAGGAGATATTCCTTGCCGCCCGCACCCTGTCCGAAGCGATTGAAACCGGCTCCGACCTGCTTTCGCGGCCAGACATCTCCTATCAGCCCACCCAGCCCCAACTCTCGATCCAGGTGGACCGGCGACGCGCAGCCGATCTCAATGTGCCGCTGGACGAAATTGCGCTGACCCTTCGCGCGATGGTCGATGGCGAGAATGTGGTCGATCTCAACGTCGCCGACCGTGCCATTCCCATAATCCTTGAGGCCCGGACAAAAGCGATCGAGTCGCCTTCGGACCTCCGCAACCTGTTTGTCCGTTCCACTGCGGGTGACCTGGTAGCGCTCTCAAGCCTTACCACGATTGTCGAAGAGGGTGTTGCCGCAGAGCTTGAGCGTGTCGAACAGCGCCGCGCCATCGAGATGCAGATCGATATCGCGGAGGGCGCAACCATAGCCGATGCCGTCGCCGAGTTTGAACGCCTCGCCGAAACCAACCTGCCACGCGGCATCGGCGTGATCTTGTCCGGCGAAGCCGAACAGTTGGCGGAATCGAACCGCGACTTGCTTATCACCTATGCGTTTGCCTTTGCGATCGTCCTGCTCGTGCTCGTCGCCCAGTTCGAGAGCATTTCCAGCCCGGTGATTGTCGTGCTGACGGTGCCCTTCGCACTGGCCGCAGCCGTCTATGCGCTCACCCTGACGGGCATTTCCCTGAACCTCTACTCCCAGATCGGCCTTGTCCTGCTGATCGGCCTGATGGCCAAGAACGGTATTCTTCTCGTGGAATTTGCCGACCAGTTGCGCAGCGAGGGGCTCGCCGTGCGCGACGCCGTCTACGAGGCGGCAATGATCCGCCTGCGACCGATTTCCATGACTGTGATTTCCACCGTGCTCGGCGCACTGCCCCTCATCCTGTCAGAGGGCGCAGGCGCCGAAGCCAGGCAGTCTATCGGATGGGTTGTCTTTGGCGGGTTGGGCCTGTCGGCCATCTTCACCTTGTTCCTGACGCCCGTACTGTTTCTCGCGATCGCCCGGCTCGCCGCCCCGCGCTCTGCGGAAACCGCTGCGCTGGCCGAGGAACTGGAAGCTGCGGAAAGCCGGGCGCGGGCCGGCCCGCGGGGTCCGGCGGAATGATCGTCCGGGCACTGCTTTCCGTCGGATTACTTTGTATTTCGGCCTGCACGGTGGGGCCCGAACCCGTTGCCCCTGCGCTCGACGCGCCTGCGGCGTTCGAGAACGCGTTCGCGGTGTCGGATCGCCCCGTCCAGGAGGACTGGTATCTCGCCTTCAACGACCCTGTCCTGACGGACCTTGTTGAAGCCGCGCTCGCCAACAACCTCGATATCTCAGGTGCCCTTGCCCGCCTTGAGGCCTCGCGGGCAAATGCGCGGGCCGCGGGCGCCAGCCTGCTTCCGACCCTTGACGCCTTCGTCAGTGAGCAGATCGGCGGCTTGGTGACCGGCGGTGTTGACGCCAGCAGCACCCTTTCGGGCGACCTTTCCCTCGCCTTCGACCCCGACATTGCCGGGCGCAACCAGCGCCTCGTGGAGGCCGCGCGCGCACGCGTCGAGGCTGCAGCCTTTTCTGTGGAAGACATCCGCCGCCTCGTGGTGCAAAACGTGGCGCTTGAATACATTTCCCTGCGCCGCGCCGGAGCCCGCCTTACCCTGCTCGATGAAACCCTGGAGCTTCAGGCGCGGACCCTTGAAATCGTCACCGCGCGCTTCGATGCCGGCCTCTCGCCCGCGCTGGATGTGGATCGTAGCGCCGCGGACCTTGCCCGCTCGCGTGCCCAGCGGGGACTGTTCGAAGCCGAACGCAAACGCGCCGCCTACGCCCTCAGTGTGCTGACAGGACTGCCTCCGCGCTCTGATCGTTTTATGGCTGGCAATGATCCAATTCCGGCCTTTGTCGGAGACCCGGAGCTTGGCATCCCCGCCGACCTGTTGCGCAATCGTCCCGACATTCGGCGCGCTGAAGCGCTTCTGGTCGTTGAGACCGCGCTGATTGGAGTCGAAACAGCCGACCTTTACCCCTCGCTTCGTCTGCCGGGGACGCTTTCAGGCCGAGCCGGGGACAGCACAAATGACATCGCGTTCAGCGCAAGCGCCCTACTGGATATTCCGCTGCTTGATTTCGGTCGCCGCGAGGCCGAAGTCGATGCGCAAACCGCCAGCGCACGGGCTGCCCTGGAGGCCTACCGTCTCTCCCTCCTTGAGGCGCAGCAGGAGATCGAATCGGCCCTGGTCGAGGTCTCGGCCCTGAAGGAACAGCGCCTGGAACTGGAACGCGCAGGCAAGCGCAGCCAGGCGGCCTATGACCAGTTGGACGCGCTCTATCGCGAGGGTCTGGCCGGGTTCATTGATGTTCTCGATGCCCAGCGCACGCTGATCCAGATCCGCCAGCAAATCGTGGAAACCGACGCTGCGCTCGCCACCGCCCTGGCGACCCTTTCAGCCGCCCTCGGCGCGTCATTCGCCGTCGCAGACACGCCTTGAGAACCGGGCATGCGCGCGCATTGAGGCCGACACGAGGAGGTAATTTTTCGTTGGCAGCTGACCCGGCATAGTCACCGAGATTTGCCCCACGCAGGTGTGATGCTCTTTGCGTCACCGAATACAGAGGTGTCTTGATTTGTCTGAACGAATATCGGTCGCTGGTTCAGCGGATGTCTCTTTCCGGGATCAACCTGTCGCAACAATTTTCCTGCGTGAAACACAGAACGCCGGGCTTTGGTGTCTGCGGGTTTTCAATGAGTCTTGCCGACGGGACATTGCGAGGGCGAGGCCTGCAAGCGGGGTCTCAGCCGCGTGGCACGGAAGTTTCCACCCTCAACAATGAAAAACCGCGCCCCAAAAAATCCGGGGCGCGGTCGGTTCAGTCTTGAAAAGCGCTGCCTGCGAGCGGGTTCAGAAGGCGTAGCGCAGCATCACCTGGATGACCGGACCGGATTCTTCGGTCTCAAGTTCGAATTCGTCGAAATCGCGGGCGATCTGTTCGGCCACCGAGTCGAACTTGTTGAACACTTCGTCCTTGGAGCTGTCGAGCAGGTTCTG
>CAYXQV010000140.1:0-6698 GCA_964467505.1 uncultured Hyphomonadaceae bacterium
AACGCACGAGTGCGACTGGCGCACGCCCGAGGCGCGCTGGTCATGGTGCACAGAGCGCTGGATGGCGGCCTTTGATGCGGGTGAAGGCGCACGCTACAGCGCCGTGGCGGTCATGCGCCGCAACGCAGAGCTTCATCTCGGCGGCCCCGGTGCACTTGAAGACTGCATCCTTGTCTTGCGTGCGAACCGAAGCCCGCGACACACCGGGCACCGGGACAAGGCGCAGGACAGCGCCGCAGACCCCCTCTATCCACCCCACCGCGTCATAGGAGAATGATCAAGATGGCAAGTCACAACACAAGCGATAACGCATCTGAAAAAACCAATGGAGCCGACCGGGCCAATGGCGCTGCGATACCGGCTGCAATGATGAATGGCACCCTGCCCCTGATGCAGTACTGGATGGCCTCGAATATGGAACTGCTCAGGCTGGCGGGCATTCGCGCCAGCAGGGATGCCCAGGCGATCAGCGAACTCATGCAGTGCCAGTCACCCGAACAATTCACCGCTGTCTGGGCACGCCTTGCCGGCGATGCCGCAGGAGACTATGGCGATACGATGAAACGCATGATGGTCATCGGGTCGGGTGAGGAACACGCCAGTTGATCAGCCGCCTCCAGGCACATAAAAGACCTGGATCGTGACCTGGCCAACCGCATGACCGACTGGGATGATCCTGGCAGCACCATATCGAGGATCGGCGCGCTGCTGGCGCAAGCCAATGAAGCCGCCTCGAATAACCGGCAACTGCGAGCGGTTGCCGGACCGATCGCGCAGGCAATCGAAAGCATCCCGCATGCCGGTCGGATCGCGATATTCCAGTCGGATCATCCGTTCGGGTCCTTCCGACTGCTTGCCGCTCCGTCCTTCTCGCAAGCAGAAATCTCGACCCTGTGGGCGAGCCTGCAGGCTGCCGGTCTCGATCCCGCGCAGAACGGCCCGGTGTGCTTTTCCGAAACAAGTGAAGACACCGGCAGCAATGCCGCCTTGTGGCGGATATTTCCGCTCAGAACGTCATGGCGCCCTCCCGGCCTGGTGATCATTGCGGCGCATGAAGGGCAAGGCGCGCCACAAGCCACCGCCTTCGAGACCGTGATTGACGAGCTTGTCCGGCTCGCGAACCTTGTCCTGGAAGACCAGGTGCTGCGCGAAATGGTCAAGGAGGAGCGCGCATTGTTCGATGGACTGGTGCGCACCGCGCCTGATGCAATCATCCGGATCGATGCGCAGGGCACGATTCTCGACTTCATCGGGGCAAGTGAGCGGATCTTTGGCTATCGGGCAGACGAAATCTGTGGACACAATATCTCGCGCCTGATGCCGGAGCCGCACGCTGCGCGCCATGGCGAGTATCTTCGCGCTTACCTGGAGACTGGTGAGAGGAAGCTGCCTGATTTCGGGCGCCGGCTTCCGGCAAGGCGCCGGGACGGAACCCTGATCACGGTGGAGATTGCCCTTAGTGAACTTCATCGCGCGGATCGGACCGAATTCATCGGCACGGTCAGGGATATCTCCCAGCGGGTCAGCCGGGAACTGGAAAGCGAGCAACTGGTCCGCGCGCTTGAAGAGGCCGGGCGCCAGAACGCGCTGGGCGAACTGGCCGCATCGGTTGCCCATGAAATCAACCAGCCCCTGACATCGATCGGCAATTATCTCGATGCACTCGACATGCGCCTCGCTGCTGGCGAAACCGACACGGACCTGCTTCGCGACCTGGCCGCACGCGCTGCCCGCGAGGCCCGTTTTGGTGGCGACATCGTGCGCAGGCTCAGGAGCATGGTCACGGTCGGAGAGGTCGATCTGGCCTTTTCAGATTTCCATGATGCGGTCGGCGAAGCGGTCGACATCATCCGGAGGGCTTCGAGCAGCGATGGTGTGAATGTGCAACTGATCCGGAATGGCGAAGATGCCTGGGGACTGTTCGACCGCGTCCAGATCCAGCAGGTCGTTCTCAACCTGGCAAGCAATGCGCTGACCGCGCTGCGGGGCCGTCACGACAAGTCGCTTCGCATCACGTCCAGCGCACGCGACGACCGGTTCGAGCTGGAAGTGGCCGATACCGGTCCGGGCATTCCCGACAGCGAGAAAGCCGACGTGTTCACGCGCTTTTTCAAGCGTTCGGACGGTGGCATGGGGCTGGGCCTGGCCATTGTGCGCCGGATTGCCGACATGCATGACGCAAAGGCAAGTGTCCATGACAATCCCGGCGGCGGCGCCCTGTTCCGTCTTGTCCTGCCGCGACGCATGATCCCGGAGGAAAGCGCACATCATGAGCATTGAGCCCTCGCCGGGAACCGGCAAGACCGTGTTCGTCGTCGATGACGATGCCGGCATCCGCGACTCGCTTTGCGAACTGATGTTGGCGGCTGGGAAGACCTGCCGGGCCTTTGGCAGTGGAGACGCGTTTCTCGCGAGCCTTTCAGGCGATGAGCGCGGCTGCGTCCTGCTGGACGAGGCGATGCCGGGCCTTTCCGGGACGCAAGTGCTCGAAAAACTGGTTGAACGCGCGGCAATCCTGCCGGTCATCATGATCACCGCGCATGGCGATGTGCGCCTTGCCGTATCTGCCATGCGCGCAGGCGCCTGGGATTTCCTCGAAAAGCCGTGGCGCAGTGAAAACCTGCTGGCCGCAATTGAGGGGGCCCTGCGCCATGAGAGCGCCCTGCACCTGCAGGATCAAAGGCAGGCAGAGGCGGCGCGCCGGATCGCCTCCCTGACACCGCGCGAAAGGCAGGTCTTCGAGCGGCTGGTTTGCGGCGAGACAAACAAGCATATTGCACGCAAGCTCGATCTCAGTCCGCGGACGGTCGAATTCTACCGGGCAAAGGTGCTCGAAAAGGCCGATACCGACAATGTCGCCGGTCTGGTGCGGCTGGCATTTGCCGCCGGCGACCTGCAGCCATAGGACGCAGCCCTGCTCAACACCTCGTTCAGGATGCCAGCCGGTAAGCGTCGGAATAAAGATCACGCGCGAGCGCAATCATGCGGTGACGGTCGGCAATACGGAAAAGGTCATGGCGCGGCAGTTCGATCAGTTCGAGCTTCTTCAGCCGGTTGAACATCCGGCTGACGGTTTCCAGCGTCAGTCCAAGATAATCGGCAATATCGATGCGTTTCAGTGCGATCGCGGTGTAGGGCACCTCTGCGCTGACCTGCGGGTCTTCAATGGCCAGGAGAAAGGCAGCGCATTTCTGCATGGCCGATTTCGAACTCAGCAGCTCGGACCTGAAACGGGCCGCGAGGAGCTGCTGGTCCATCAGGTCGAAGACCAGCTCGCGGGCCGCGCGATCCTCCTCGACGCTGTTGCAGATGATCCGCTTTGGCAGGTGCCAGGATTGCGCCGTGTTCAGCGCCTGCGCATTGAGGCGATGATCATGGGAGAAATTGACAGCAAAGCACTCGCCTGCGCGGGCAATCTGCTGGATATGGCGCCCGCCGGCCTCGGTGATCGAATAGACGATGACAGCACCATGCCTGACAATATGCACGCCGCCCGGCGGGTCGCCCTCGAGAAAGAAGTGCTGGCCCGGCTCGCATGTCATGGTCGCGATTGTCGGTCCGAACACGTCCTTCAGGCGCCGCTCGAGGCCTGCGTCCGAACCGCCTTTACCCGCTTGTCCAGTGCGCTCTGGCCGCAAGCACAGCACCCGTCCATCGGCCATTTCCTGCCACCTCCAGTCCTTCGCCCAGTCAACCAGACGTCCCGGTCTCGATGGTCTGATAATGTCGTCTCGCGCAGGCCTATTGAACCCCGTGAAACTACGTAACAGCGCGCGAGTTTTGGACCGTCAGACATGTGATGCGTACAATTGACCACCATCAATGCACTGAATTCATTGCAGTGCTCTTGAATGAAGATGCTCAATCAACACAAAGGCGGAAGATCATGAATTCCTATCCAGATCGCGCAGAACGCCTTCGCAGGGGGCTCGACAGGCTTGCTGAAGACATTCCCGGAGTTCTGCAGCCATTCGGCGCGGTAACGGACGGGGCATTCATGGCTGGCGCGCTCGACGCGAAAACCAAGGAACTGATCGCCCTGGCCGTGGCCGCTGCGCTGAGATGCGAGCCATGTATCGCCCAACATGCTGGCGCGGTCGTGCGTTCCGGTGCCAGCAGATCGCAGATTGCCGAAGCGCTTGGCGTGGCCATCGCCATTGCTGGCCATCCGGCGGCGGCCTGTTGCGTGTCGGCGATGGAGGCAGTGTCCCAGTTCACAGCCGCCGGCAAGAGCCCGCCGGGCTGACCGGCGAGCGCGATGGCGGATATTGCTGGGGCCGCAGGCCGGCGACCAACAATCGGTCTAATATTGCCAACGCGTTGCAGTGTCCGGCTCAGAAAAATCGATAAGCCGATGCATGGCGACCCCTGCAGGACTTGAACCTGCAACCGTCGGATTAGAAGTCCGGTGCTCTATCCAGTTGAGCTAAGGGGCCGGTCGAGCCGGCAGACCGGCGACCCGGAGCGATTAGCCTTGCCCGGGCCGGCTGTCCATGCCCTGCCCCAAAGGCCTAATGCGTCCAGGGTTGCTTGCGGTCGGTCGCGAAATTCTGGCCATAGGATTTTACCAGGCGTCGCGGCTCACGCGGTTCTTCGACGCGAAAGGTCAGATTGTGCCGACGGGCATAGGCAATCGCTTCTTCCCGTGTCTCGAAGGTCAGCTGCACCTGCGAGGCGGTGTCGTCGATGCTGGTCCAGCCCATCAGCGGATCGCTGCTGCGCTTGCCACTGTTCAGAAATTCCAGCACCCAGCCATGTGTCTTCGCACGCCCTGCCTGCATCGCCGAGCGGCCCGGCCTGTAGATCTTCGCATCCATCTTCAAACTCCAGCCAGGGCTTGAGCCCTGTAATGGTCGGAGCGATAGGATTCGAACCTACGACCCTCTGGTCCCAAACCAGATGCGCTACCAGACTGCGCCACGCTCCGTCAGTTCGTCACATAGTCCGCTCCGGGCCATTGCCGCAAGCCCGGGCTGCGCAAAACCTGTCAGCAATACCCGCCACCGGCACCTTATCTGTCGGGTTTGCGCCTCAAAAGGCGGAAAACTGCTTCGGCGCGCGCTGCCTTTCCCTCGCGCGTGACCAGGTCGGCATGGACATGAACCAGCTCGCCATTGACAGCATCGATGCATGGGCGCGCTTCCAGCCATTCCCCGGCCCTCACGATACTCAGGAAGTTCAGTGACAGTTTCAGCGTCACCGACATGCGCCGGGTTTCGCGCCAGACCGCCCAGGCCAGCGCGCCGTCGGCAAAGGCCGATGCCATGCCCCCGTGCAGGAAGCCCATGGAGTTGCAATGGCGCTCAAGCACGAGAAGGCCCGAACGCCAGTCGTCCGATGCGCTGGCGCGATATGTCGGTCCGTTATGCGTGGTAAAAGCCCCGCGCGAGGTTGACAGGTCAAAACCATCGGGAACGCTGCCGCCCGGCAGGTTCTCAGTCTTCTGCGACATTGCCAAAAAGCGGATGAATGGCCGTGTCGCCCGGCTGAATACCAAGCTCGGCCGACTGGCCGCCATTGAGTTCGAGAACCGCCTTGACCGGCATGCCCGCACCAATCTGGCGTAGCGAGCCCGGCACCGCATTCTTCGCGATGGCGAGAATGGTTCCATCCTCGCGAATGAACAGCAGATCAAGTGAGATCAGCGTGTCCTTCATCCAGAAAGCTGCCTCCTGCGGGGCGCCCATGTCGAACAGCATTCCGGCATCTTCGCCCAGCTCAGCCCGGCCCATCATGCCCAGGCGGCGCTCTTCGGGATCATCTGCAAGTTCGACTTCGAAGTCATGGACCTGCCCGGCCGAACTGATGGAAAGGGGGCTTGTCTCCAGCAGCGGCTGGGGGCCCTCGGAAAAGCCGTGGGCCGTCAGGAAGATCAGCGCGGCAAGAATGAGTGCGATAAATCTCGTCATGCGACACGTTTAGCGCCCGCTCGCATGCCCGGCAATGGCAATGATCAATCCTCGTCCTCGTCCGGGCGGTTGACGAAGGCGACATGGGCGCCTTTCGACCCCTTGGTAATCGAGGCGTTCAGGACCTGTCCGGGCTCAACCGCCTCAAGTCCGGCAGGGCGCAGCACCGTGGCATGAAGGAAGATGTCTTCCTTGTCGCCGATCCGGTTGACGAACCCGTAGCCGCGCTGGCGATTGAACCATTTGACGGTGACGCGCTCAAGCGCGGGCGCTTCGCCATTTTCCCGGGCCAGGACAGCAACCGGGCGGTCCATTTCGATGATATTGACAACCTGCCAGCCACGATCGCGGCGCACGACGTCGCAGACGATCCGCGCATTCTCGTCGGCAAGTTGCTCGCCATAATCTTTCAGGCAGCTGACATGCATCATGATGTCTTCGGCGACGGTCACGCCGGTCGCGGACTGGCTGATCACGAAGCCATAGCCCTTTGCCGGGTCGAACCATTTCACATGGCCGATCACCCGCACCGTTTCGGGCTCGGCATCTTCGAAAGAATCGGTTTTGTTGGCAGGTTGAATCATCAGTCCAGCTTTCCCCAGTCAGCTGAACGTTAGAGGCTGGAAGTGATCTTGTCACGGGAGCGACACAGTTTGCGCGGTGAATTCTTCGAAAGGTGTGGCCTTCCCGCCATGGTGCGCGCATTTCGCGCAAAACGGCTGCCCGGGTTTTTACGGCAGTTTCAGGCAGTTGTGAATTTCATCGGTACGCAAACCAATTGCCATGGGA
>CAYXQV010000141.1:0-6698 GCA_964467505.1 uncultured Hyphomonadaceae bacterium
ACTTCAACAACCTGACCGGCTTCGTCAATGAGCCGTTCACCGCCGGCGTGGAGCTTGCCTGGAACTACTGAGAATCGCACAAACCGGGTGCGCACCGGGCCGATTGGCTGTATGCTTTTCCAGCTGAAACCAGCAAGAGGATGCCGACATGAACAAAGCAATAATCGGGCTTGCAGCCGCCATGGTGATCGTGGGCTGCCAGAACCCCAATATCGGCCGCAATACCGCGATCGGCGCCGGCGCCGGTGCGGCGGGCGGCGCAGCGCTTGGCACGCTTGCTGGCGGCGATGACGGCCGAAACGCAGCGGTCGGGGCCGTCATTGGTGCGATCGCAGGCGGCGCCGTCGGAAATTATATGGACCGCCAGGAGCGTGCCATGCGCGAACGCACGCAAGGAACCGGCATTCAGGTCGCGCGCGTCGGCGACCAGCTGCAACTGACCATGCCGGCAGACGTGACCTTTCCGATCAACAGTGCGCAGATCCAGCCGGGCTTCCAGGGCTCCCTGAACGATGTGGCCCAGACACTCGGTGAATTCCCGTCGACCACAATCGACATCGTCGGCCATGCCAGCCAGGACGGGCCGGAGGATTATAATATGCGCCTGTCGCAAAGCCGCGCAGACAGCGTGGCAGCGTATCTGCGCACTCGCGGTGTCAGCGATGTGCGCATCGCCACGATGGGGCGCGGCGAGACCCAGCCGATTTCTCAGACCGAACCGGCCCGCAACCGCCGGGTGGAACTGGTCCTGACACCGGTCGTGGAAGGCTGACGCCACAGCCTTCGTCCCAGATCAGCGCCGCGCGCGAAGGGCGGCGGCGAGCGTGCCATCATCGAGATGGTCAAGCTCGCCGCCAACCGGCACACCATGGGCAAGCCGGGTCACGCTGACGTCCAGCGATTCCAGCTGGTCGGCGACATAGTGAGCCGTTGTCTGGCCGTCGAGCGTCGCGTTCAGCGCGAGAATGACCTCGCGTACCTCGCCCTCACGCACACGCCTGACAAGCGATGCGAGGTTGAGCTCTTCGGGCCCGACCCCGTCAATCGCCGAAAGAACACCGCCGAGCACATGATAGCGCCCGCGAAATGCCCCGGCCCGCTCAAGCGCCCAGAGGTCTGGCACATCCTCGACGACACAGATAAGTCCGTCGTCGCGCCCCTCGGCGCGGCACACCGCGCAGGGCTGGAGCGTGTCGAAATTCCCGCAGACCTGGCACGGTTCGATCTTGCTGGCAGCTTCACCAAGCGCCGCGGCGAGCGGCTCCATCAGGCTCTCGCGCCGCTTGAGAAGATGAAGCGCGACGCGGCGCGCTGAGCGGGGCCCAAGCCCCGGCAGCTTCGCAATCAGTTCGATGAGCCTGATGATTTCAGGTCCGGCGGCGCGGTCGTTCATGGGTCTCAATTTCGCGCATTTGCCGACGCTGGCAAGGGGCGCATTTCCGCGTCATGCGTGGAAGAGGCGGGATGCGTGACGCACCCTGACTGCCATTCGCGTGCCCTTGCGGCCAACCTCACCCTCGGCGACCAACGCACCATCTCGTCCGCCCGACAGAAGCTGGACAGGCTCATCGGCCGGCAACCCGAGCAGCAGCGTGTCGCCCGGCTTGAGGTTTGCCAGGCGGCTTACGGGCACGCTGAGCGAAGCAATCCTTGCCGTCAGCAGCGCCGTGAGCCCGTCAGGACCGCGCCCCGAGGACGCTGGCACATTGGCGAAATCGTGCTGCGGCGAGGGCGCCGGCCAGTCTGAAAGCAGCAGGTGCGCCGAGGCCGTCAGCCCATCAAGCCGCGCTTCCAGGTGCAGGCTGTGAGCCTCACGATGCGGCAGGAGCGCCATGGCAAAGGCGCGCCGTGTCTCAAGGCACAAAAGCTCCCCGCCCGGCAGGTGGCGCGCAACCGGCCCGAAGATCTCCCTGAGCAGCCGGCCATCTATGCGGGTCAGCGCACGGGCCCGCGCGGCGGAGACAAGATCGGAGCCGGCGCCACAGGCGGCATCGACAAGACCGGCAGCGAGCGTGGCATCAAGGAAGAGAACCGCCTCGACGCTGCCATCGGCTGCGCCAAACAGCAGATAGGCTCCCGCAGTGTTGGTGGCAGGCAGGCCGTCACGAAGCGAGTGGCGCCCCAGGCGCGACAGAGACAATGCCAGCGGCATCTCGCTGTCACGGCGAAGCGCGAGGCTGAGACGCGACACCAGCCGTTCTGCGGTGTCGCGCGCCGGCGCATCGGTGTTGTCGAAATCGGGAACGCTGCGAGGCGCTGTATCAGGCACAGGTTCGACTTCGGGAAGGTCGGGACGCAGCAGCGCTTCGATCTCGGCGGCTGACAGGACACCCCGCCCGGTCGGGAACGGCCGGTCCGGATCGAGCTTTGGTGCAGTCAGGTTATCGGAGCGTATTTCATTGCCGATGCGTGGCTCCTGCTGGCGCCCGCGCATTTTCCGTTTGCTATCCTGAGCGGACATGCATGGGCTCCAATCGCTGACACAGTCACCAACATGCAATGACGCGCATTCGGTTAATGAGCAGTTAGGGAATCGTGGCAGGCCCAAGATCGTATGTGGCAGCCAGACGTCGTGGCGGGACAAGCCGAAACCCGCCAAGCCCCCTGAACGGACCCGACTTCTTGAATGGCGTGGTGCCAGAGCGGCAACAGCGCGCAATTGCGGTGGGCGATCCGGGATCAGTCGTTGCGCTCAGTCGTCGCGCACGGTGCGCTCGCGCCGCTCGTGCATCTCCTGGGCCTCAAGACTGAGCGTTGCGGTCGGGCGCGCTTCCAGCCGCTTCAGGTTGATCGGCTCACCGGTCATTTCACAGAACCCGTATGTGCCCTCATCTATCCGCCGGATGGCCGCATCAATCTTGGAAATGAGCTTGCGCTGGCGATCGCGGGTGCGCAGTTCGAGCGCCTTGTCACTTTCAGCCGAAGCACGGTCCACAATGTCCGGCAGGGAAGAACTGTCCTGCTGGAGATTTGATATTGTCGATTTCGAACCGTTGAGAATATCAGCCTTCCAGGCTTCGAGCTTGGCCCGGAAATAAGCCTGCTGCCTTGGCCCCATGAACGCCTCGTCCGGTGACGGCTCATAGCCCTCAAGATCGAACTCGTCCATTGACTTGCCTCCTGAACTTGCCCCCGTATATCCACGGACCCTTGGCCGTGCAACATGCAATAGCGGCTTTGCGGAACGCGCTTTCGTCACGCCTGCGTCATCATTTCCCGAACAGAAATCAGCAAGTACCGGACCAGTTGCGATATGTATGTGCCAGAATTGTAAAGTTTCGGGAATGACTGCCGCCAGCACTTGATTGAGTCGATGCCAGCATGCGTATAGGCATGGTCCCCGTCCGCCGGAAAAGAACAATCAGGATCAGATGCGACTTGCCAGAAGACATTCCATCAATGCCTCTTCCGGCTGGCTCCAGGCGGTCATCTTCAACGCCATGCTGGTCCTGATCCCGGTTCTGGCTGCCAATGTTGTCGCGGGTGTGTTTTCCGTTCGGGAGTTTCCCGCCGACCCGACGATAGGGGCGATCGTGGAAACGCGCAGCGAGATCGAAAGGGCCTTTCAGGACCTGCCGCCACGCGGCGCCGACCCGCGAAGCTACTGGTCCGACCTTGTCGACAGGGAGTTGCGGGCACGCGACATGGCGGCGGCCCGCGGCTTCCTGCTGGCCGCACCGCAATTGCTGGACGAGAGGGACAGGACGGCCATTGCCAGCGCCAGCCGGGAAAATGCCAGCAATCCGCGTTTCTCCACACAAGACGAGCGTGTGGCCGCCGCCGCCCTGCTGTTCCTGCCCAATGACGTGCGCGCGCGCTACGAGACGGCAACGCGGCCACCTGAAATCAGTTTCGACACCCCGACAGCCCTTGCCGGCACCCAGGACGAAGCCGGCAACGCCTCCGATGCGGCAGATGTGTCCACCTCGCCAGTTTCGGACAATCAGCCGGGATCCGCCAGCCCACGCGCGGTGATGACAGGAACGCGCGACATCGCAGGTGAATTCTCGGTGCTCGGCAGGAGTGAAGACCTCACCCGCAACTCACGCGAATGGCTTGCCAACGAGGAATCCTCCGATGGCAATCGCAGTTCGGGCTTCGAACTTCGCCTGACAGGACTGGGCCTTTTCGCCGATGACATGATCGATCGTCCCAACCATGATTTCCGACGCGCAGCCTCTCTGCTGAAGTCGGCCCACCGCGCAGGACGGCTTACCGAAAACTACCAGGCAAAGCTGGAATCTGCCGTTGATGACGTGCTGCCTCCCGCCACGCTCCGCACCCGGCTGACCGCTGCATTCGAAGAGCCCCTGCCGACAAGCGAGCGCAGCGCCGCTGTCGAGGACGTCTTTCGCGCAACCCTGCGACCGGCCGCAATGGACGAGTTGCTTGCCGAAATTCACCAGATCAACCGCCTCCAGGACGTGATCGGTCCGGTGGCATCGCTCGGGCTGATCGAACATGTCCGGTCGAGTTCCGACATGCGACGCGTGCGCCTGATTGTCGAAGCCGGGGGCGACCGGGCCGTCGCGCTTGAGAAACAGATTGGCGAGGACGTGCTGGTCACGGCGCGCACAGGCGTCAAGCTGGGCCGCAGCGATGTGCTGGAGATCATGGGCCTGGCGGCAGCGGCGATGGCCGTTTTCTGGATGGCACTGGCCGCCCTCCAGCGCTCACTGGCGCCGCGCAGCCATGGTTTCGCAGCCAACTGACGGCATTGAGTGCAAAGCAAAGCAAGCAGCGCGGTGTCATGTCCGCTCAGTGCGCAAGCGGCAGCTGGAACGCACCCGCGATCCCGTCTATCAGCAACTGAACCGAAAGCGCTGCCAGGATAACGCCGAGTATTCGCGTCAGGGCGCCGGCAATACTTGGCCCCATGGCCCGCACGATGGGGCCGGCAGCCAGAAAGATCACAAGCACCAGCAGCAGGTTCGCAGCAAGCGCTGACAAGACAGCCCCCTTGTGGGCAAGGCTTTCAGCATCCGCCATGTAGAACATCGCACTGGCAATCGTCCCGGGACCTGCAATCATCGGGATGCCGATCGGAAACACCGACACGTCCTCGGGCTCAAGAGCGTCATCATCATGGCCCGACATCACGCTCTCGGCCCGGTTCTCGCGCCTCTCAGTCCGCTTTTCAAACACCATGTCCAGCGCGATCAGGAACAACAGCGCGCCACCTGCGGCCTTGAATGCGGCAATCGAAATATGCATTGCCCCGAGTAACCACGCGCCGGCAAATGCGAAAAAGAAGATGATCAGCGTCGCCACGAAGGTCGACTTCAGCGCCATCGCCCTGCGGTATCTTGCATCACCGCCCGCTGTCAGCGTCGCGAACACAGGTGCGACACCGACCGCATCGATCAGGACAAAAAACGTGACAAAGGTCGCCGTAAAGGTGGAAAGCAGATCTGAATTCATACTGGGTCGTCTAGCAGGCTGCGGAAAAACTGAAAGGGACTGTTTCTGAAACGCCCCCAACATCCGCCGTTCCCGGGCTTGACCCGGGATCTGCCTGTTTCCGGCCCGCACGCGAGAGACCCCGGATCAGGTCCGGGGCGGTCGGGATAGGAAGGACTGTCATGAAACAGATGAGGAAAGCCTGAAGATGGTTTTTTCAGAAAGCCTGCTAGCGCGCTTTTTTCACCGCGTCGAGGAGTTCGCGGACGTCGTTCGACACGATCATGATATCATCCGTTGGTCCTGGCAGGACGGCAATGTCCTCCGACATCGCCAGAAGCAGGCGGTGGCCGCGCAATCGCTGCAGCAGGCCAGGTTCGCCGTTTGGCCCGTCCGCCTGCGCGATGCGTCCGTCACCCAGGTCAACCTGCATGTCGCCAGCCGCCTCGCCCGACTCCAGCCGAGCAATCGCTTCTTCGAGTGGCAAAATGCTGACCCCCTCAACCCTGCAACCCATCGCCATTCCTTCAGGCATCGGCCATCTCCCGCCGCGCTGTAATCAATTTCCGACACCCGGTCAGGGCGCGGTAGAGCGCACCCGCAGATACATCGCGTGAAATATCCAGAATGCGCTGTCTGAGCGCATCGTCGGGCTGCGATTTCAGAACGCCCGCCAGCGCCAGCGCCGTGCGGTCATAAGCGGGCCCTTCGGTCTCGCCGGTCAGATACATCTGCATTACCGCGAAATAGGCTTGCCGGACCGGCGTGTCGGCCTCCTCGGGCTGCATGATGTCCTTTTCGCGCAGCACCCGCGCGTGATTTTCAAGCAACAGCACGCCACGCCGCTCACCGTTTCGCAGGACGGCGCCATTGACCACGAAAGTCTCACCCGGCTTCAAGGACAGTTTCAGTGGCATGGTCTTGTACTTCTCAAATGCTTCTTTCGAATGTACGAAAACATCGTGGCTTTGTGTTAATGTTTTCTTTCGGGAGATCAAGCCGTCTGGTTTTTCATTGGTTACACGAAAGGTTGACCGGGCAGGAGTCGGGCGGACTTCCTGACCGCCTTCCCCTACCGTCACGGCTTGCGCGAAACGCACGGAGCCTTAAGGTCAGGCCCGAGTGAAGACAGACCTGACAGAGGAGCCGGCCCATGCGCTTTGAAGGCACCGAGAATTATGTTGCGACCGATGACCTGCGTGTCGCCGTCAATGCTGCGATCGCACTGGAGCGCCCATTGCTCATCAAGGGTGAGCCCGGCACTGGCAAGACGGTGCTGGCCGTTGAGGTGGCCAGGG
>CAYXQV010000142.1:0-6679 GCA_964467505.1 uncultured Hyphomonadaceae bacterium
TGAAAACCGTTGAGGCGAGAGCTTCCGGGGGTTCGAATCCCTCCCCATCCGCCATGCCGATCTCATAATCGGCTCCCAAAAGTTATAAGACGAGCGTCCTAGCCATACGGAAACCGAGATTGTCGAGCCTGACCGTGGGTTTGTCCATCAGGCGGTTGGCTGAGC
The DNA here is from genome assembly GCA_964467505.1 of uncultured Hyphomonadaceae bacterium. GTDB lineage: Bacteria > Pseudomonadota > Alphaproteobacteria > Caulobacterales > Hyphomonadaceae > UBA5336. The sequence continues at coordinate 166 of CAYXQV010000142.1, forward strand.
GGAGGTACTGTGGATGAATGTCCCAGGAACCGCCGCGTAGGACCCGACGCAAGGCATCACCGTCTTGCCAGACGGAACCGTCGACGGGCGCACCATGGTAGCTGTCGTTCCCTTTGTCCGCACACCACTCCCAGACATTGCCATGCATGTCGTGAAGGCCAAACGCATTCGCCGGATAAGATCCGACTGGCATGGTCTTTCTACGGTTGCCGTCATATTTCGCCTGCTGCGGTGTTATCGTCTCGCCAAAGCTGAAAGGTGTGATCGTCCCCGCCCGGCAAGCGTATTCCCACTCTGCCTCAGACGGCAGGCGGTAGGCATCAGGGCGGCCAGACAGGCCCAGCCGGTCATTCAGCCATTCAAGATAAGCCTGCGCATCCTCCCAACTCACATTTATCACTGGGCGGTTCGCCCGTCCCCAGCCATTGTCGCCCGGCTTCTTAAGTTTTGCTCCGGCCGCAAGCGTCGCATCCCATTCGGCAAAAGTCACTGTATATTGGCCGAAGGCAAAAGCGTAATCAATCACAACGTCATGCTGAGGAAACTCACCCCTTGACGCGCCCTCTTCCCACTTAGCCGCGCCCATCTGGAAGCGGCCCGGCGGGATCGCCACTGTAATGGGATTTGGCCAGTCGGTGACACCCGGCAACTCGACCGGGAACAGGCGTTCCACCACAGGCTTTCCAGCCTTTGCAGCATAAGCCGCTGCATTCATGACCTCTGCAGGAGTTTTTAAGCGCGCCTCCCACTCGCGCCGCTCCCGCGCTTCAGCCTCAGCCTTCGCCCGCTCGGCCGCCTCACGCTCCTCGAGGGCGCGTTGCTCGGCATCAGCAGCGCGCTTCAACTCTTCAAGATGATGCTCGACCTCGAATTCCAGCCCGGAGCCGGAGGCCGCGCCTTGGACCCTTGCCAGAAAACGCGCCACGGCATCGGCACTGCCGCGCGCGGGAAAAGCACCCCATGTGGCGCGCAGATCCGCGAGCATATCGCTGCGCGCCTCGACCGCCGGGGGCGGCTCAAGCGCTGGCGCGGCGACCTTTTTGCCACCCAGCGGTCCGGTCTTCAGCTGCGGTGCCAGATCGCGCCCGATGAGACGGCCAAGCCGCTGCAGCGTCCGGTTCCAGTCCTCATGGGTGTCCTCGCCCTGCCAGCCAGTGAGATCATAGTAATTCACCTGGCGCAGGTCGGCGGGTGGGGCGGTTCGGTCAAAGGCTTCGATCGTCACTGGAACCAGGATGTTTCGGCTCATGCCTTCGCGCGCCTCGATCAGGCACCAGGGACGGGTGAAGTAAAATGGCGACCAGCAAGTCAGCACAGCCCTCGAGGTGTCGAGCGCGCCGGTGATGGCATCGGGAAAGACCGCCCCGCCATCAATCTTCTCAAGGTCGAAAAACACATCAAGCCCCATCGTCTCCAACCGCGCCTTCAGCGGCTCGACCTGCTGACGCTGAAGGCGGGCATAGGAAATGAAGATATCGACCACGGGTCCCTCCGGTCATGCCTGAAAGAGATAGAACAGGAATGAACGGCCTGTCACCCCGCTGGAATGGGAAATGAAGATCGTTGCCATGACGTGGCGCGTCCCCTCGCATTGCCAGTTCTATGCTTCAGCATTTCCGCCGGTCTGTCCGGACCCGGCAAATTGGCAGAGGTCTTCAAGCCGATTATTTCTGCTGAACTTTTTCTTCGATACGCGTGTCAGGAACGCGGCGCAGCAGAGATCAAATCCCGCAGCGGTTCGATTGGGTAACTGCGAAGCCAGAGACCTTGCCGGTTATCTGCCCTGCGCGCCCCGGCGCAGCCATTCATGCACGAAGGCGAGCTTGCGCTGGGCTTCCGGGGAAACCACGAACGGATAGATATCGGCCAGTCCCATGCAGCGGTTCACATGGTTGATGCCCATGACGACCGATACAGCGACCCGGAGCAGCGTCGTTGCATCGGCTTCCGAATAGGGATCCCAGCCCGGATGTGGCAGGTCCGGAGACGAAAAACCGGCCGAGATGACACTGTCTGTTATGTCGGTCAGATGCAGCAGGTGCGCGGCGGTCTCCGCCCAGTCCTCATGTGGATGTGAGGATGCGTAGGTTGTCAGATAATTCAGGTTCCAGTCGGGTGGCGGTCCCTGACTGTAGTGGCGTTGCAGCGCGGCTGTGTAGTCGTCCCGCTCATCGCCGAAGACAGCACGAAAGCCGTCCAGGAAATCGCTTCGCAGGCTCAGGCGCCACCAGAGCATGTGCGAGATTTCGTGGCGCATATGGCCGATCATCGTGCGATAGGGCTCCTCCAAGGCCTCGCGCCGCGTCGTGCTGAGGACGGGATCAGCCTCGGCCACGCTGATGGTGACGACGCCATCAATATGGCCCATGGCGACCGGCGTGGGACCTTCTGCAAGCATGCGGAAGGCCGGAGGCGTTCCCGGATCTTCCGGGCGAAACCATTGCCAGCGACCGAGATTGTCGAGCACCCAACGCTTGGCGGCTTCAGTTTTGGCCCAGTTGGTTGTCGCTTCGGGGATGGACATGTCCGGGGTCACCATCGTCATGGCACACGAGCGGCAAAAACCCCCTTGTTCGGGCGCAATCCAGTTGCATCCGATGCGTTCGCGATTGGCGCAAAACGGCGGGGTGGGAATAAAGGCCCGCGCCTGCGGATCGTAGCCCACCTGCACGCCGTCCGCCGTCGCGAGATTATGAAACCAGAGCGATCCCGCCCCGACGGGATTTGAAAAAACATACATACCGATCGAACTCCAAGGCATCTTCGATGCGGCGCGTTCCATGATGCCAAATCTGGAGCCGTTCCGTCTTGGCGTATTTATAAGTCATCAAAGCGACTTACAAGCGAACGCCAGAGGCGCAGGCTCATCCGGGCCAGCTTGTGCGCGATGCGCGGCCCCGCTGGATGTTCCTGCAACCTGCTGAAACGGTGCGGCTGCCGGTTTCAGCTTGCCGTATCGTCCGGAAGATAGGCGCCATCCTCATCATGCACTTCCTGACCGGTAACGGGTGGATTGAACGTGCAAATCAGGCGCATGTCTTCGGTGCCGCCCCGCAACGTGTGTTGATCGTGATTGTCCAGCGCATAGAGCGTGCCGTCGGTGATCTCGTGCGTTTCACCGGTCGACTTGTCCAGTATGCTGCCATTGCCGGCGACACAGTAGACCGCTTCGAGATGGTGCTTGTACCAGAGGTTGAGTTCTGCGCCGGCCGGAATGATGGTCTCGTGCATGGAGAATCCCATGCCATCCTTCTTGAGCAGCATCCGGCGGCTTGTCCAGCCTGGCCCGTGCACCTCGCGTTCAGTGCCCAGAATATCCTTGATTCTCACAATTTTCATTTGATGTCCTAACGATCAGTCTCGCTCAAAGGGAAGCATCATTCGCGAATTGGTGCAACCGCGCAGCGCGACATCTTCGCCAAAAGCTGAAGCAAACATCTGAAATCAGGTGCTTAAAACATTTCTATTGCCTCGTATGAATCCGCCTGGACGCAAGCCATTGTCCGATCAGCGTAGCATTGATCTTTGCAACACCTCGCCATATAGTTAGATTAACGAATTAAATGCGATGGCGACGTCAATGAATGTCGGCGCCAGCGTGCCACGTCAACCAATGAGGAGAAGTTGTCATCTCGAAAATGATGGAAACGTCAACACCCCGGGACGTCTCGTCCTGGACAGACCACACGCTGGACTCCACTCAGGGGACCGAAACGCCAAAGGACCCAGGCAAGGGTTATGTTGCCCTGCTCGGCTGGAGCGTCAACGCCATCAGGGCTGCCCAGAAGTTCGATCGTCGCTATGTCGTTGTCGCGGCAGATTGGGCCGCCGACTTTTGCGAGGCGAACAACATCCCGTTCATTCCCTGGGATTTCGCAAGGCTGAACGACAGGTCAATGGAAATTGCCCAGAGGCTCAAGGATGACGGGGTCGATGTCGCCATTCCGCTTTTCGAGGAAACCGTGGAATGGGCCGGCGCCATCAATGCAGTGCTGATGGAGCAGCCGCGCATATATGGGCAGTCCATCCTGTTCCGCGACAAGTCATTGATGAAGCGGCGCGCGCAACTGGGTGGCATACGGGTTGGCATTTTCGAGGAAGCCTATGAAAAGGAAGACATCGTCCGCTTCATGAAGCGGGTGAATCAAACGCTGATCAAGCTGGACGGCGACCCCGACGACCCCATCCACGTCAAGGCATTCGACAAGGCCGGGTGTCTCGGGCACCGCATGATCCGCACAATCGAGGATATCGACAAGATCCCCGACGAAGAATACCCTTTGCTGATGGAAAGCCACCTCGATGGCTGGGAATTTGCGGTCGAGGCATGGATCCACGACGGCGAGATCAAGTTCCTGAACATCTCGGAATATGTCACTCTGGGCTACTCGGTCTTCGTGCCTGCCACCGAGGAACTGGAAAGCTGGCGCGAGGCGATCACCAGGCAGATCGAGAAGCTGATCAAGGCCTTCGATATCCGGTTTGGTCAGATACACCCCGAATACTTCCTCACCTCGGATGGGGAGATGTATTTTGGAGAGGTCGCCTACCGGCCTCCGGGCTTCAAGGCCTTCGAACTGATCGAACGGGCCTATGGGTTCAACGCTTACCAGGCCTCCATTCTTGTGTTTGACCCCAAGAGCACCAGGGAAGAAGTGGATACCTTCTTCCCGCGTGCAGTCGTGGACGCGAAAGGCCATGCTGGCTGTTTCGGCGTGTATCCGCGCCACCGCGTGGTGAGCAGGCTCGAGATGCCGGTGGAAACAACCGGACATCCATATTTCGATACGCATGAATTGATCGCACCCGAGCAGGAAACGGTGCCGGACCGGTCAGCTTTCGGGACCCATTGGGGATTGGTGTTCTTCTTTGGTGATAACCCGATCACGATGCGCGACCTGCTCAAAGCGCAGGAGGAGTTGCATTTCTATGTCTAGGGCGGTTCAGCGCAAATGAGCGGAGAGGACCAGACTACCGGGTTCGCTGATCCTGACGAGCGGGCCCGGACGTTTCAGACGGTTCCCGACCAGTTCCAGCATCCCTGCGATGCGTTCCAGTCGAGTTGCCGCGTTTGCGCCGTCTTCAGAACAATCGCCTGCGCAGGACCGGCGCCTTGCCGATATAAGCGTCCTCGTCGATCTGGCTGACAAGGAAATCTGCAACATCGGCTCGCGAAATGATGCCGTTCTTCATCTTGGAATGATCGGTGATGATCTCATAACGCCCGGTTTTCGGGCCGTTCGTCAGCACGCCGGGCCGCGCGATGATCCAGTCAAGACCGCTTTCCTTTATCAGCCGCTCCTGGATCGACTTGTCGCCATAGGCGCGCCCGAACACGGCATTGAACGCGACGCGCTGAAGCGGGTTGATGCTCGCTTCGCTATCGCCGGCCCCAAAGCCCGTCACAGCGATCAGGCGCTTGACCCCGGCTTTGTCGAGCGCCGCGATCAGGGTGCGGGTTGCCTCCGAGAACAGAGTGATCGGGCCTGTCAGCATCGTCTTGTTGAGTGGAACGCCCAGCGTCTGAATGACGACATCAGTCCCGGTGACGGCGGCTTCGACATCGCTCTGGTTCAGCGCGTTGCCGTCATGCTTTGTGAGATTTTCGGCAGACAGTGTCATGCTCGAGGCCGAACGGGCAAAGGCGGTCACGTCATGCCCGGCGGCGACAGCCTGTCTGGCGGTCTCCAGGCCAATGCCCTTGCTCGCCCCGATGATCATGACCTTCGCCATTGTTCGAACGCCTCTTTACCGGCGTATGCGGGAATACACGAGGCGGGCTTCAGCTTTCGCCGGAACCAAAGCCAGGTCAAAACTCTTCGCGCGCAATGCCAGAGCGTCAGCAAGCCGGTCACCGCCGGCCTCGCGTATCATCTCCGCCTGCCTTGCCAGCGCGTTTGCCAATTGCGTGAAGTCAATGTCCTGGAAGCGCATTGCAGTCTCCATGATTGTCGGGTCAGGGCTGACTTGATCATCAGCGCTGTGAACACGATACGCAGGAGCGAGCGCTGCGGACCACAAGGGCTTGCGACAGGTTATGTTTTCCAGTTGAAAAATTGTGCCACCTGTGAGGTCTGTGGAGGTGCGAGGCGAACCAACAGGCGATGGTGCCGGAGCGTGGATCGCTTGTCGCTTTCAGTGTTCAACGATGCCGGCGGAGGTTCATTCAGATGGCGGTAACGACGCCTGCGCGCCTGCCCTATTGGCCGAGGCGGGAGATGCCGGGTGATATGGCTCTGCTTTCCTGCGCAGTTTTCTGGGCCCACTCACCTCGCGACCGACAGCACAACCACCATCAGCAATGAGTAAAGCATGACGCCGCCCGCGATCAGCCAGACGGGGTAGCTGCGCCCTATGGTGGCCTTGGTCAGTTCCTTGGCCTGGTAGATCAGGTCGGGCCATGTGTAGGAAACTAGGTCGCCCTGTGTGAAGACCGCCTTTATCCGGCCATCGTCATCCACGACAGGCAGGCGCCGGAACCGGTCATTCGACATGATGCGCATCCAGTCGAGCA
>CAYXQV010000143.1:0-3583 GCA_964467505.1 uncultured Hyphomonadaceae bacterium
GCAGCTTCTGTTATGTCGATGACCTTGTTGGCGGGCTGGTCGCGCTGATGGACAGCCGCGAGGGTTTCACCGGGCCGGTCAATCTCGGCAATCCGCACGAAATGACGATCCGCGCGCTGGCCGAGACCATCATAGATGCGGCGGGCTCGTCGTCTCGGCTCATTCATCGCCCGCTTCCTCAGGACGATCCCAAGCAGCGCCAGCCCGATATCTCCCTGGCGCAGGAGGAACTCGGCTGGGCACCGCAAGTCACGTTCGAAGACGGTCTGCGCGCGACGATCGCTTATTTCGATGCCCTGCTGAGCGAGCGGTAGGGCGATTTCCGGCTCGGCCCTTCAGGCTTCGACATCAAATGTCAGCCCGGCATTCGCAACGAGCCGCTGGCGCAGGCTTGCGCCCATGGCTGAGGCGGGCGTGTAGATGCCGCCTGCGAGGTTCTCACAGTCACGCGTCAGGCACACCGCAGCCTCGGTGATCATCTTCGAAGTCGAACCATAGCCGGGATCCATGTCGCCGGTCACGCCAATCTCGATTGTCTGACCGTTGGCTGCCGTGCCGTGCACCAGAAGGTCATAATGGCCCGCCTCGCGCTCCTGCCTGGAAGGGCCCTCGCCCGGCTTGGGACCGCCTTCGCCACCGATCTGCGAATTGGCAGCGATTGCATCGGCCGCCGCCTTTCCCTCTTCGCCGGGGCCTGCCACGAACATCTCGTCATAGACAAGGTCCTCGCCCCAGGGGTGCCCCATCAACGCGTTGGAGCGGTGAATATTCTTGGTGTTGATGATAGCCATGACAAAAGGCGCAACCCAGGCATCCAGCGCGGCATCCTCCTCGACCTTGTTGCCGGCCGGCTGCTCAGGGCCGCTGAAGCCGCCGGCGAGCGAGAAGGGATCAAGCAGGACAGGCAGGCATGAGGGGTCCTTCTGGACCGCTGCCATGGTCGCCGCACCGCTGGCGGCAGTGCCGCCCGAGAAGGTGCCCTGCATCTTGCGCATGCGTCCCCTGACACGCGGGCACGGCCCGCCGAAACGCTCATTTGCCGTTTCCTGAAGGAACTGGACACCCAGGTCGAAGGGCACACTGTCAAAGCCGCATGAAAACACGATGCGCGCGCCGCTTTGTCGCGCCGTGGCCTCATACTTGTCGATCATCTCGCGCATGAACAGGACCTCACCGCACAGATCGACATAATCAGTGCCCTCCTGCGCGCAGGCTCTGACCAGGGGTTCACCATGATGTGTGTAGGGACCGACCGTCGAGATCACGCATTTCGCCTGGCGCGCCATATTGGCAATCGAGTCAGGGTCACCAGCATCAGCAATGATCAGCTCTGTGTCATCAGGCGCGCCGACCTCGCCGCGCACGTCAGCGAGCTTGTCGGCATTACGTCCGGCCATCGCCCATTTCACATCGCTGCCCGGGCCGTCGTGCTTGGCCATATACTCTGCGACAAGGCGACCGGTAAAACCGCTTGCGCCATAGATGATCACATCGAATTTTGCGTCAGCTTTCATGCCGGCCTCCTCGGCGTTCCTGTTACTTGTGAAGCCAGTGTGACTGCTCAATTCATCCGGAGCAAGCCGGCACGTCGCAGGCGCGCAGGTGAAGCGCCCGTGAACCGCGCTACATGACACAGCAAACAAGGAGTGCGACCCACATGGCTGACCATCAGACAAGCGATCCGGAACGCAACCGCCTGACCGGGCGCATGGCGCGCACCGCACGGGTTGGTGCCAGCCTGTCGGGCGCCGGGATCAGCTTTGCCGCCAATACGCTGTTTGGCGGCGATGAGGGAGATGAGAGGATTGCCAGGGCCCTTGCCCGCGCGCTCGGCCAGTCCAAGGGGCCGCTGATGAAAGTGGCACAGATGCTGTCCACGATCCCTGATTTCCTGCCGCCGGAATATGCCGATGAACTGTCGCAATTGCAGGCCCACGCGCCCGCGATGGGCTGGCCCTTCGTCAAGCGTCGCATGCGCGCCGAACTGGGAGCCGACTGGCAGGAGAAATTTGCGCAATTCGGGCGAGAGGCCGCCCATGCCGCCTCGCTCGGACAGGTTCACCGCGCACGCCTGCATGATGGCCGCGAGGTCGCCGCCAAGCTGCAATATCCCGACATGTCCAGCGCGGTGGAAAGCGACGTGGCCCAGCTCAAGGGGCTGTTGTCGCTGTTGCGGCGGGTCGACGGGAGCATTGATCCTTCCGAGATGCTGGCCGAAATAACTGACCGGTTGCGCGAGGAACTCGATTATGAGCGCGAGGCGAAGGCGATGCGGCTCTACCGCCACATGCTTTCCGGCTGGACCTTCACACAGGTGCCCGAACCGGTAAGCGAGCTGTCATCAGGCCGGCTGCTGACCATGACCTGGCTGTCGGGACAGGGCCTTACCGCGTTCGAGGATGCGCCCCAGGAGGTGCGAAACACGATTGCGCGCAATCTCTTCTGGACCTGGTGGGGTCCATTAAACCAGTTCGCCGTGATCCATGGAGACCCCCACCTTGGCAATTACCAGGTCACCAATGGCGGAAATGGCCTGAACCTGCTGGATTTCGGCTGTATCCGGATTTTCCGGCCGCAATTCATATCAGGCGTTGTCGATCTCTACCGCGCCCTGCGCGTCGATGATTTCGATGCCAGTTTCGCCGCTTATGAGAAATGGGGCTTCGAGGGGCTCAATCGCGAGCTTGTCGAAGTGCTCAATCTCTGGGCGCGTTTCATTTATGGGCCAATTCACGATGACCGGGTGCGCACGGTCGCAGACGGTGTTCTGCCCGGTGAATATGGTCGCAAGGAGGCATTCGAGGTCCGCCGCCTGCTGAAGGAGCGCGGGCCGGTGAAGATCCCGCGCGAATTCGTGTTCATGGACCGCGCCGCCATCGGACTGGGCGCAGCCTATCTGCGTCTCGGCGCGCAGCTCAATTTCCACCGGCTTTTCGAAGAGAGCCTTGAGGGATTCGACGAAAGCGCCGTCGCCGGGCGCCAGTACGACGCGCTTTGCGCAGCCGGACTTGCCGAATGACAGACGCAAGCGCCCAATGCTGAGGCAACCGGGCGCCGTTGCGCCCAATTTCCGGGCGGTTGGGGGCCGAGTTAACCGTCTGGAATGCTTTCAGTTGCTGCAACTGCACAATTGCGAGGAACCTTGCCCTGTTCTCAGCCAATGAAAAGGGAAGGAATGAGTGCAATGCGAGTGAACCTCAAACTGGCCGGACTGGCCATCGCGATGAGCCTGGGTGCGGCGACCACGGCGCAGGCCGAAGGTGAATGGTCCGGCAATGTGACGCTGACATCCGATTATGTCTTCCGCGGAGTGACCCAGACCGATGGCGCGCCGATGGTCCAGGGTGGATTTGACTGGGCAAGCGACGATTTCTATGTCGGCACCTGGGCGTCGGGCGTGGATTTTGGAGACGGCACAAGCACCGAGATCGACTTTTATGGAGGCTGGACACCAAGTGTCGGCCAGTTCGATCTCGATATTGGTGCGATCTACTATGCCTATCCTGATGCACCCGATGAGCCCGAACAGAATTTTGTCGAAATCTATGCCGGTGGCAGCACGACGCTCGGCGAGTTTCTGGAT
>CAYXQV010000143.1:3683-6664 GCA_964467505.1 uncultured Hyphomonadaceae bacterium
TCGTCGTTTCGGTCTCGCGGGCGATGTAACCCACGCCTGAAATTCCGCGCCGGGGAGGCGCGGGGCCCTTTCAGCCGGGGCCAGATCCTCCCCGTCCTCCCAATGCCTGTTCTGGTCACCTCCCGCCCAGGCAGGCACAACTTCACGGCCGCTGCAGCTCAATACTGGCTGTGGCGGTCTTTTCCTTTGACATGCGCCAACCGATATCGGATGCCGATCAGGGGGGGAACGCAGGCACATATATGGCAGCAGAATTTTCTCCTTCGGCCGTGCTGGCGCCGACCGTGATCCTTCTGGGTTTCGGCGCTGCGGCGGCACTTGGCTCACGCGCGATCAGGATCAGCCCCATTGTCGGCTACCTGCTTGCCGGTATTGTCATCGGGCCCCATGCGCTCAGCCTCATCGAGGAGAGTGACATCACGCACCTGCTGGCAGAGCTTGGTGTGGTGTTCCTTCTCTTCGATATCGGCATGCATATCTCCATGCGCGAATTGAAGGAGAGCCGGCGGGACCTGACCGTCCTGGCGCCGGCCCATCTTGCTCTCAATGCGCTGGCCTTTTCGCTGGTGCTTGGCGCCCTCGGCACGCCCTGGCCGGTCGCAATCGCAATCGGGGTGTCTCTCGCCCTTTCATCGACGGCCGTTGTCGCGCGCCTTCTCGGCGAGCGCGGGCTGCGCTCATCCCCGCTCGGCCGGTCGGCCACCCACATCCTGATCTTTCAGGACATTGTCGCAATCTTCCTGCTGATCTTCGCCAGCGCCCTTGGCGGCGATCCGGCATCCATTCCGCTGACCATTGCAATCGCGGCGGGCCAGGCCCTTGTCGCCTTTGCCACGGCAATCCTGGCAGGGCGCTATCTTGTCAGCCCGGCCTTTCGCCTGCTTGCGGCAACGCACAATGAAGAAGCCTTCACGGCTGCGACCCTGCTTCTTGTCCTGGGCGCGGCCTGGATGACCTTTATTGCCGGGCTGTCGCTGACGCTGGGCGCCTTCCTGGCCGGTCTTGCCGTGTCCGGCACGCCCTTCCGCCACCAGGTGCAGTCCGAGAGCGGGCCGTTTCGCGGGCTTCTCCTGTCCTTCTTCTTCATCAATGTTGGCCTAATGATCGACGTGCCGGCATTGCTGGCAAACCTGGCGCTCGTCCTGGGCGCGGCGGCTGGTATCATCGCCATCAAGACGATTGCGGGCCTTGCCGTCGTTCGCCTGAGCGGATGGACCATACCGGGCGGCACCCAGCTGGCCTTCCTGCTGGCACAAGGCTCCGAATTCACCCTGGTCGTGCTATCCATCATCGGAGTGGCCTCGGCCGGTCTTGTCTCGAATGGTGGCGCGCCCCTGCTCGATCCCTTGCTTGAAACCATTATCGTGGCGTCCGTGGCCGTCTCGCTTGCAGTTGCCCCTTTCTGGGCCGATGCAGGCACGAAACTCTCGCGCCAGCTTGCAAAACGCCTGCGCGGCGTGCCGGCCACGCCATCCTCTCCGGCCACAGGACAGCGACCGGTCATCGTCTTCGGGATGACAGAACCCGGCCGGCTCGCCGTGGACGCGCTGCGCGACAATTCCATCCCCGTCATCGCGCTCGACAATGATCCGCAACGCTTTCTGAGCGCCACTGCGGACGGCTATGATGTCTCCTTCGGGGATGCGGCAAATATGCGCCTGATCGATGCAATCGGCGCCAATCATGCGCGCGCAGTGGTTATCGGCGTGCCACGTTTCGAGATTTCAAAAGCCATAACCCCGGTGATCAACCAGAAATTCCCCGACATGGCGCGGTTCGTCTCGGTCAACACGCTTGGCGACCTGCAGCGCTTTTCCGATCTCGGCATGCGCGCGCACCTTTCCGCAAGCCGCCCGAACGGTCTCGAAATGGCTGCCGACATGCTGCGCTTGCTGGGTGTCAGTGACAAGGCAGTCGAGGAGTGGCTGACCGACGAACATGAGCGTTTTGTCGACCGCACGGAAAAGGCTCAGGAGGATGCCGACCGGAAAACGGCGGCCTGAAAAGGATCGCCAGCCAGGCACTGGCTGTGACCGCGATTTTGAGCTATCGAGGTATGAAATACCCTTGGGAGAGACAAATGCGCATTGGCGTTCCAACGGAAATCAAGAAGCAGGAATCCCGTGTCGGGCTGACCCCGGAAAGCGCCGGCGAACTGGTGGCGGCAGGACACAGTGTTTGTCTCCAGCAAGGCGCCGGTGTCGGATCGGGTTTTGCCGATGAGGCCTACCAGGATGTGGGCGCACAGATCCTGCCCGACGCCGCTGCGGTGTTCGAGGCGGGCGATCTCATCGTCAAGGTCAAGGAACCCCAGCCGGAGGAATGTGCGCGCCTGACGCCACGCCATACGCTTTTTACATATCTCCACCTCGCGCCTGACCCCATCCAGGCAAGGGGGCTGATCGAAAGCGGTGCCACCGCGATTGCCTATGAGACCGTGACCGATGATGAGGGGCGCCTGCCGCTGCTGACCCCGATGAGCCAGGTCGCAGGGCGCATGTCGATGCAGGTCGCAGCCTGGGCGCTGATGAAGACCCGGCGCGGACGCGGTCTCCTGCTTGGCGGTGTGCCCGGTGTGATGCCGGCCAAAGTGGTCATCATCGGCGGCGGTGTGTCGGGCACGAATGCTGCCGAGATCGCCGTCGGGATGCGCGCCGACGTCACCGTTTTTGACCGCGATACCGGCAGGCTGGCAGAGCTGGACGCCCAGTTCAACGGGCTCGTCAAGACGATGTATTCAACCCGAACCAGCCTCGCTCACGCCGTGCGCGAGGCCGATCTCGTCATCGGGGCGGTGCTCATCCCGGGCGCCTCGGCGCCCAAGCTGGTCCGGCGCGAACAGCTCGCGACCATGAAGCCGGGCGCTGTCCTCGTCGATATCGCGATCGACCAGGGCGGATGTTTCGAAACCTCCAGGCCGACGACGCATGCCGACCCGATCTACGAGGTTGACGGCATCCTGCATTATTGCGTCGCCAACA
>CAYXQV010000144.1:0-6559 GCA_964467505.1 uncultured Hyphomonadaceae bacterium
TCTCGACCATGACAATCGCATCATCGACGAGAATGCCGATCGAGAAGATCAGCGCAAACAGCGACACCCGGTTGATCGTGTAGCCCATCATCATCGAGGCGAACAGTGTCAGCAGGATCGTCGTCGGGATCACGATCGCCGTCACCAAAGCCTCGCGCCAGCCAATGGCAAAGGCGATCAGGATCACGATGGACACGGTGGCGAGGCCGAGATGAAAGAGCAGTTCATTGGCCTTGTGATTGGCGGTCTCGCCATAATTTCGTGTCACGGCGACATCCACGCCCTCGGGAATGAGATCGCCATCGAGCCGTTCAACGCGCTCCAGGATACTGTCAGCCACATTCACGGCATTGGCACCGGGCCGCTTGGCCAGGGCAAGCGTGACAGCCGGCGCGGGCGTGAAACCATCACCGGTTTCATCGCGCTTCAGCGTCCAGGCGCGCGCGTCATTGTCCTTGCCGACAACGCGCACGCGCGCCACGTCGGAAAGGTAGACGCGCCGCCCGCCACTGCCGCGAAGCTCCAGCCTCTGCAGCTTGCCGACATATTCCATGCGGTCGCCAGCCTGCACGATGATCGCCTGGCCATCGCGCAGCGCCGTGCCGACCGGCATAGTCGTGACGGCCTGGCGTATCGACTCCACAAGGCTGCGCAACGGCACGCCATAGGATGCAAGCGCCTCGATATCCGGCTCGACACGCATTTCCAGTTCGCGCCCGCCAACAATGTCGGTCAGGCCCACATCCTCGATCTTGATCAGTTCATTGAGCAGTTCATCGGCGAGCATGTGAAGCGTGGTGTCGTTCCAGACATCTCCGGTCCATGGCTCTGGCGACAGGGTCAGCGTGACGATCGGCACATCATTGATCCCCCGCCCGACGACCAGCGGCATCGGCACATTTGGCGGAATCCGGTCAAGATTGGCGCGGATCTTTTCGTGCACGCGCAGGATCGCGCTGTCGGCCTGCGTCCCGACAACGAAACGGGCCGTAACCAGCGCACCATCATCGCGGCTCTGGGAGTAGACATGCTCGACATCCGGGATCGCCATCACGATCTCCTCGAGCGGTTCTGAAACCTGCTCGACCACGTCGGGGGCGCGCAGGCCCGGAGCCGTGATCATGATATCGACCATCGGCACCGAGATCTGCGGCTCTTCCTCGCGCGCGATCGAGAACAGCGCAATCAGGCCGACCGCCAGCGCGGTCAGCAGGAAGAGCGGCGTCAGCGGCGAGCGGATGGTGGCGCGGGTAATCGCGCCGGAGAGATCAGCCTTCATGGGACTGCCTTTCGAAACGTTCGATCACGTCTCCGGGCCTGAGCCCCGACAGGATTTCCAGCTCACCACCTGTATCGGCCAGCGGCGAGGCCAGCGCCACGGGTGCATCGACAAAGCGCGTCCCGACTTTCACGCGCACGAAATCCACGCCATAGCGCGTGCGCACATAGTCCTTCGGCACGCGGATCGCACGGCGCTCGCCCACAGGCGCCAGCACGTCAACCCTCTCGCCCACCAGCGCATCCAGACCGCCCTGGACCGTTGCATCGGCAATGACCGCTCCATCGCGCAATTGCGGATAGACCTTGACGATGGTCGCGGTACGGATGGCGCCGTTCCGGCTCGCAAGGCGGAGCGTCACGGTTTCGCCCTCAGTCACCTCACCGGCATGGCGCTCGGGCAGGGACAGGCGGACAATTCCGTTAAGCGTGGCGAAACTGGCAATTACCTCCCCGGGTGACACAACAGAGCCTTCAACGACATTGACGGCCGTGACACGGGCATCGGCAGGCGCGCGGATCGTGCCTTCCCGTTTACGCGCTGACAGGGCATTGCGCTCGGACTCGGCCGAGGCGAGATTGCGTTGCAGCACGTCCAGCGCGGTGCGGTCTTCATCCAGCCGGGCCCTGGGGTAGAACCCGTCGGCAGACAGCGCCTCTGCGCGGGCGAGATCGGCTTGCGACTGGCGGATCCGCGATTTCAGCCCCTCGATCCGCGAGGCGAGCGCGGCAAGCTGCGGGTCAAGCGTCTCATCACGCACCACCGCAACCGTTTCGCCCGCTTCGACTATACTGCCTTCATCGATTGTCAGGCGCGAGACCACGCCCTGCAGGCGCGAGCGGGCCGTGGCAGTGTCGCCTGCCTCCACACGTGCCACCACCGGACGGTAATCGAGCACGACCTGTTCAGCGATCGTCAGCGGCTCGCCCGCTGCCAGCGGGGCGAGGGCGACAATGGCGGCCAATGCCGCGAGAACTGGCCTAGTAGTGACCATTGTCCTGCACCTGGCCCGTGGCCGGATCGATACGCGCACAGGGCAGGCCAGCGGTCTTCCACGCGCCGATCCCCCCATCGAGATGGGCCGCATCGGCCTGGGTGGCGGCAAGGAATGTGTCGAGCGCCTTGCGCGAGCGCTTGCCCGACCCGCACTGGAACACCACGCGGCGCTTCCCGTCGGTGGGAATTGCCCGCGGCTCGAAGGTTGAAAGCGGATGCAGCAATGCGCCATGGATCCGCTCATTTGCAAATTCCGCAGGCTCGCGGACATCTACCAGTACGATATTGCCGGCCTTGAGGCCATCCAGAACGGTGGCGGGTGAAAGATCGCGTTCGTCAGCCATGTCTTGCTCCTGATCAAAGCGCCCCGGGCTGGGGCAGGCATTCTTGTCTGAGCTTAGCCATGCAGACCGGGTTCCTGCCATGCGACATATTGCGCACTTAATAAATTTATAAAATACGCAATACTCGCTTCAAAACATCAGGGAGTTGATCATGGCGAAAATTGTGGTGCTGGGAGCTGGTCTGGGCGGTGTGATAGCCGCCTACGAAATCCGCAAGGCCGTCCGGCGCAAGGACGACGTCACGATCATCAACGAGACCGATTTCTACCAGTTCGTTCCCTCCAATCCCTGGGTCCTGGTGGGCTGGCGCGAGCGCGAGGACATCATTGTCGACCTTGCCGGCCCGATGAAGAAGCGGAAGATCGATTTCGTGGTCGGGCGCGCAGCGAAGGTTGATCCCTCGGAGAAATGCGTGCGCATGGCGGACGGCTCGGCCGTCGAATATGATTATCTCGTCATCGCCACCGGCCCGGAGCTTGCCTTTGACGCGATCGAGGGGCTCGGCCCCCATGGCGGGCACACACAGTCGGTCTGCCATATCGACCATGCCTTGAAGGCCCAGACCGATTTCGAGGCTTTCTGCAAGGATCCCGGCCCGCTGATCGTCGGCGCGGTCCAGGGCGCCTCCTGTTTTGGTCCGGCCTATGAGACTGCGATGATCATCGAAACGGAGCTGCGCAAGCGCAAGATCCGCGACAAGGTGCCGATGACCTTTGTCACCTCCGAGCCGTATATCGGCCATCTCGGCCTTGATGGTGTGGGCGATACCAAGGGCCTGCTCGAAAGCGAAATGCGCGAGCGCCACATCAAATGGATCACCAATGCGAAGGTCCAGCGCGTCACCGCAGACACGATGTATGTCGAGGAATGCAATGATGATGGCACCACGAAGACACTGCACGAGCTGCAGCAGAAATACTCGATGATGCTGCCCGCCTTTCGCGGCGTGGAGGCCGTCCGCGACATTGAAGGCCTGGTCAATCCGAAGGGCTTCGTCATTGTCGACGATCACCAGCGCAACCCGAATTATCCCGAGATATTCGGCATCGGCGTGTGTATCGCAATCGCGCCCACCGGCCCGACCCCGGTCCCCGTCGGTGTGCCCAAGACCGGCTTCATGATCGAGAGCATGGTCACCGCCACGGCGGAAAACCTGCGCGAGCTGCTCGATGGCAAGCAGCCGAGCCATGAAGCCAGCTGGAATGCCATCTGCCTTGCCGATTTCGGAGATGGCGGGGTGGTCTTCATCGCCCAGCCGCAAATCCCGCCGCGCAACGTCAACTGGTCGGCCAGCGGCGGCTGGGTGCATATGGCAAAGGTCGGTTTCGAGAAATACTTCATCGGAAAAGTGCGCAAGGGCCGCTCGGAAACCTTCTACGAAAACGCGGCACTCAACCTCCTCAAGACCCAGAAGCTGAAACCCTGAGGCCGGGCCGTTTCGGCGCCCCGCTTGTGACCTTTCAACCCAATCCCCACAGGAGACATTTTCCATGAATATCGACCGCGCCGTCTTCGCCTTCGCCGGGATCGTCGTCCTGGCCAGCCTTGCGCTGGGCTACTGGATTTCAGCCTGGTTCTTCGCGCTCACCGCCTTTGCCGGGCTGAACATGTTACAGGCCGCATTTACCGGCTTCTGCCCGGCGGCAAGGGTCTTCAGGGCCCTCGGCCTGAAGCCCGGTCACGCCTTTCGCTGATGGAACGCCTGGCCAGCCTTCTCGCCGCAGCTGCGGCCCTCTCGCTGCCGGCTTTCGCCATGCCGGTCACGCTGGAGCGGGCCGTGTCGCATGCCCTTCAGCATGACCCGTCGATCGAGGCGGCCGAAGCAGGCCTTGCGCGCCGTGAAGCCGGGCTTGACGGCGCGCAGGCCGCCGGTCGCCCGAAGGTTGGGCTGCGCGGCGAACTGGGCGTGCTCGAAACGCGCTATCCTGATCTTTTCAATCCGGTCGGCAGCGATGTCACCGCCTCGCAATTGCCCTATTCCGCAGGGCTCCAGGCCGAATGGGACATCTACACGTCGGGCGCGAATGCGGCGGGTGTGGAGGGCGCGGCCTACCAGCGCGAAAGCGCCAGCCTGCAACTTGCCGGCACCCGCGAGCAGGTCGCTGCGCAGACCGTCGAAGCCTATTTCAATGCCTGGCTGACCCGCCGCATCGTCGAGGTCGGCGCAGCCCGTGTCGACACGCTCACCCTGCGGCTGGGGGAAACACGCTCGCGGTTCGAACAGGGGCTTGGCACGCGCACCGATATCGCTCTGAACGAAGCGCGCCTCGCCACGGCGCAGGCCCGGCTCGAAGCCTCGCGTGCAGGGCTCGCAGTGGCCTCTGCGCGGCTCGAACGCCTGACCGGGCTTGAAGACGCAGAACCGCTTGCGCCTGTCGCACACGGGCTGGAGCCCCCCGAAAGCCTCGAGGCGGCGCTGGAAGCCGTGCGCGATGGCAATGCGCTCCTCAAGGCTGCGCGCGCGGAACTTGACAGCGCGGAAGCCGGCATAAGACAGGCGAGTGGACGTTTCGGGCCAAAAGTCACGCTCTCGGCCCGCGCGACGACCGGCAAGGATACCTTCTTCTTCTTCGAGGATGGCGAAATCACCGATTATGGCGCCTTCGTCACACTGAATGTCCCGCTTTACACCTCCGGCCTGAAATCGGCGAAAACGCGAGAGACGCAGGCCGAAAGGGCGCAGGCCCTGGCCCAGCTTCGCCAGTTGCAGCTGGGCCTTCGCGAACAGGTGGCCGGCTTGTGGGGCGACCTGCAGGCGCGGGGCTTGTCGCTGGAAGCTGCCCGCCGGGCCGAGCGCGCTGCGGCGCTGGCGACCGAGGGTGCCCGGCGCGAACACGAGGCCGGCTTGCGCACGCTTGTTGATTCGCTCGATGCCGAGGATGAATTTCGCGACGCGGAGATCCGCACCCTGCAGGCACAAACGGCGCTTTTCATCACCCGCGCGCGGCTCCTGGCGCTGGCCTCGCAGCTGGAAACCGCCCTGATGACGACGCGCAACTGAACCGTCAGGGCTTGTGCCTTGCCAGAAAGGTCAGGCCCCGCCAGCCGCGCGCTCCTGCGGCATGCGCGCGGCGAGATTGCGCAGGAAGCGGGCCAACTTGTCAGCGCTCTCGGCCCCCTGCACGGCGATACTGCGATTGCCGATATAGGTTGGCACGCCGCGCACACCCATCTGCTGGAAAACCGCTTCTTCCTGGCGCACCGCCTCGACATCCGCGTCAGAGACGAGCAGGTCGCTGACGATCTTGCTGTCAAGGCCGATCTCGCCAGCAATCTGCGAGAGCACTCCAGCCTGGCCGATATCCCGATGGTCGCGGAAATAGGCGGCAAACAGGGCTTCCTTGGCCTCGAAGCCAAGACCCTGTCCCTGCGCCCAGCGCACCAGCCGATGGGCATCGAACGTGTTCGGGCGAACCGTGATGCCGGCAAAGCGGAAGGGGATATCCTCTGCCGCGCCATAGTCCTCCAGCGCCTGACGCATCACCCGAAAGCGGCTCTTTTCCGGGTCTTCGTCATCTTCGCCCGTGCCGCCGAGGCGCGCTTGCATGTACGCCTTGTAGGAGACGCCCTCTTTCGGGATTGTCGGGTCGAGCTCATAGGGGCGAAACAGCACCTGCACATCGGCTTCAGGCGCGAGTTCCATGGCCGACCTGAGGCGCCGCAGGCCCAGCCAGCACCACGGACAGACAAGGTCTGATACCATTTCCAGCGTGAGGGTCATGTCGCCTCCCCGGCCGCATGGGCCTTCAGGTGTTCGAGCGACACCACGTCGAGTGCCCGCTCGTGGGTCGCTTCCAGCCGGACCGGCGGCGCCAGCCCTGCCTTGCGGGCCTCGTCCCACCGCCCGGCGCACAGACACCAGCTGTCACCGGGTTTCAGGCCCGCAAAACCGAATTCGGGACGCGGCGTTATCAGGTCGTTGCCGCACGTGAAGGAATAG
>CAYXQV010000145.1:0-6541 GCA_964467505.1 uncultured Hyphomonadaceae bacterium
CCAGAAAGCTGTTGAGGGTCTGAAACAGTGTCTCCAGACCGTCCACGGCATCTTCCGGGCCCCGCAGCCTGACACCTGAATCGGGAAAGGCCTGCCTGAACCGCTCATCCGCACGCTCCAGAGTCTCGCCCGGCTTGAAGAGAATATGAATGCGGGAGCGAAACAGCTGGCCTGTTGTGAGCCGGTCCGCTGCGATCATGGCGTCAAGCGCGATCATCGCTTCCGGGCCAAATGTGCCAGGCGTGCCGATGCGGTCTGGCAAGCTATCGAGCCGCGCGGTGATGATTGCAGACACCGGGCCAATCTCGACGGCGTCGCCGACGCCGACGCCAAACGCTTCAAGAAATGACTGCGTGACAACAACGCCCCACCGCTCCCCACGCCGTGCGAGCGCCGAGGACAGGTCCGTCTGGTCGCCGCTGAGGCCAACGGCGCCGATCAGCGGATAATTGCCATCAACGGCGCGGATATCGACCTGCGCACGCGTGCCGCCCGCTGCGCCCATAACGTCAAGCGACGCATTTTCTGAAGTGGCACCGAGGCTGGCCGCCAGTCTGAGCTCGTCGCCGGTGGGGCGGCGCTGAGCGGTCGAAAGCTCCGCGTCAGCCCCAAGCAGGGCGCGAGCCTCCGCCGCGATGCCCTTCGAGAAGGTCTGTGTCACCGAGCCGGCCGCTGCGATTGCCGCCGTGCCGAGCGCAACGCAGGCGAGATAGATCCAGAAGCCTTTGATGCCGCGCGACAGCTCGCTTCGCGCAAGGCGCAGGGACAGGCTTTTCATGTGAATTGACCTTCCCGCATCACAAGCGTTCGCTGGGCACGTGCCGCGAGGGCCGTGTCATGGGTCACGAGCACCAACGTCGCCCCCGTGTCCTTGGCGATCGAGAACAGGAGATCGGCCACAACCTGCCCGGCTGCTGAGTCGAGATTGCCGGTCGGCTCGTCGGCGAAGACGAGGGCCGGATCGCACGCCAGCGCGCGGGCGACCGCCACGCGTTGCCGCTCGCCGCCCGAAAGCTGACCCGGATAATGACGTCGGCGCTCGCTGAGGCCAACCGCATCCAACGCGGCGGCCGCCCTTTCATTCACCCTGTCGAGCCGCGCGATTTCCAGCGGCGCGCGCACATTGTCGAAAGCGGTCATGGTCTCCAGCAGGTGAAAGGACTGGAACACCATGCTGACCCGGCCCCGGCGCAGTCTGGCAAGCTGGTCCTCGCTGTAGCTTTCGATCCGCTCGCCCAGCAAAGTCACCTCGCCCCGGCTCGCACGCTCCAGCCCGGCGGCAACAGCGATCAGTGATGACTTGCCTGACCCGGAGGGTCCGACAATCGCGACGCTTTCGCCTTGGTGAGCGACAAAATCAACGCCTTTCAGGACATCCAGTCCGGCCCCATCCGGGCGTCCCGGCTCGGCTGGGAATGTCAGCCAGACCCCGGTCATCCGCAGCGCCTCGGTCATCACAGAAGTCCTTTGCTGAAGCGCGCACATTGTCAAAGTTGTGTCGTGCACTTAATCAAAGTCATGATTTCGTCCAGTGTCATCGAGCGACAAGGCAGCCGGGCGCGGCTCTTGGCCATCGCCGCGTGTATGTGTTTCGCGCTTGCCGGTTGTGACCAATCGGCAGACGCGCCGCAGGTCACGGGCAAACCCGCAGCAGACCCGTCGCCCGCGCCCCCCGTGGCCAGCCGTTCAGCCGAAGACCGTGTTGTTGTCTTTCTCGGTGACAGCCTGTTTGCCGGTTATGGCCTTGCCCCACAAGACGCACTGCCGGCACAGATCGAGGCCATCTGGCGCGCTCGGGGACTTGATGCGACAGTCATCAATGCCGGCGTGTCGGGCGATACCACGGCCAATGCGCTTGCGCGTTTTGACTGGAGTGTTGCAGCCGCCGAGCCCGACCTGGTTGTCGTGGCGCTTGGCGCAAATGACTTCCTGCTGGGCGTGCCGGCGGACATCGTGCGTCGGAATCTTGCTGGCATCATCGCCGCGGCACAGGCGGAGAAGATCGACGTCGTGCTGGTGGGCATCGCGCCGCGTGGCAGCCCCGTTGCCGGTAGCCGCGAGGCCGACTTCGCCGCCGTCTATCCCGAATTGGCCGAAGAGTTTGGCCTTGCCTACTATCCCTCCCTGCTGGGACCCGTCGAAGCCGACCCCGCCCTGTTGCAAGCTGATGGATTGCATCCGACAAAGGAAGGCGTTGCCCGCATCGGCGCTCCGCTTTCACAGTTTCTGAGACCGCTGGTGCAGGTAACCAAAGACTAAGCACCGCGCCGGCCGGCAAACCGAAATCATGCCGACAAGTTCCAGAACCCCTATATCTGGCGACCCGGCTCATACCAAGCTGCATGGATCGGAACCGATTCTTGAAAGCGTCCCATTTGGGCCTTGTCTTGAAGGATGGGCCTCGCGAGCTGGTTTTTCAGCAGCCTGCCAAGGCAGTTTCCGGGTCCGCGAACACATTATGCTGCGCCCATCAGATGTGCCCTATTCATCCACGGCCACTTCGAAACTGACGATGCCGGCGTCTCCGGGCGCCATGTTGCCGGTGCATTGCCAGTGAAGGTCGCCGGAATAGCCCGCTGCGGGCGCCGGCGGGACGACGAGCGAACAGGCAAGGCCTGCCGGGGCACTCAGGACTGACGGCGCGGTGCCCGTCAGTGCCGAGAAAGCGGGCGTGTCGTCATGCACATCGACATTCTCGATGTTTTCCGGGCCGGGATTCTCGAAAATGATGCGATAGATGATTGTATCACCGGGGGCGCCTGAGTTCGACGCGGAAAATCCTCCACCGCTGAGCGCCGCGCAGGGCCCCTGTGTCGCGTTACAGACCTGTTTGGTCAGTTCAAGCGCGCCTTGGCTGGAAATGCTGACGCGGTCGTCATTGGTCAGGGTCTCAGACAGTGGGGTGCCAGAATAGTCGAAATCCGCTGCCACGACATAGTCCAGCGTTGCGCCCGCCGGTGCGGAACTGTCGGCGCTGATGCGTACCAGCACGCAGACCAGGTCGCCCGCAACCACACTGGCCGGCCCGCTCAGCACGCTTTCTCCCGGACCGATCGCGCCGTCGCAATCTGTGTCGGCGAAAATGGTTTGCGTGAAGCTGCCGGCCGGACTGGCCGACACATCAGCCAGCGAAAGACTGACATTGCCCGCCGTCATGGCGGTGAATTTGTGGGCAAGCAGGACCGACTGGCCGGGCGCTGCCCCGGCAAGACGCGGTTCGGTCAGTTCCGGCTTGCGGACCTGCCCGATATCCACGCCCGAATGATCGGTTCCCGCAGCCGGGGTAAACACGACCTCGCCATTGCTCGCCAGCGTGTCAGCTGGTGCCACGAGGTCGCCCGGGACGCCGGAAATATAGCGCCAGTTTGAGCCAGCCTGCGCGGCATGCAGTGTCACCGCAGCGCCCGCCGCACCATTGGGCAGGCTGAGCGTATACAGCCCGTCTGCATCTGTTTGCGTGGTGGCGATCACCGTGCCGCTGCCATCGCGCGCCTGGACACTTATGCCGCCAAGGCCACCCTCATCGCCTTCAGACAGACCATCATGGGCGCTGGCCCCACCGGCGCCATTGTCTTCGAACACACGCCCGGACACATCGACACCGCCGGGCTGAACCGTGAGCTGGACACTCGCCTCGTCATCATCATTCAGCCCGTCGGCGAGATCGTCCTCGCCGAAGCTCGCATTCGGGGCGGAATCGCTGTCGGGCAGGTTTGCGCTGATGATCTCGGCCTGGGCCTGCGGCGATCCGAGCGTTATGGCTGACGCCGTGACGGTCAGTGTGACGCTGTCTCCGGGATTGAGGGTGCCGATGCTCCACACGCCGCTGGCGTCATCATAACTGCCGGGACCGCTGTTGCTGACGAAACTGAACCCTGCCGGCAGCTGGAACAGCGCCTTGATGTCGCCGACGCTCGCCGCGCCGGTATTCGCGACTTCGACGTCGAAGTCGACAGCTCCGCCGACACTGATTGACGTGGCGCTGGCCGTCAGGCCGATTTCCAGATCGCCGGTCGAATTGTAATCTACCGGGCATTGCGGGTTCTGAAGCCTACCGGACAGGGCATCGGCGGCGAACTTGAATGAATTGAGAACGAAAATAGCCTGGTCGCTCGATGCGATGGAGGATGTGCCGATCACGCCGTTGCCGGACGAACCGTACATGTCCGGATCGGCGGTCATCAGGAATTCCGGCGTGACGAGATCCGGTGCAATGGCGGCCGGCTGGCCGGAAAATGCGCCATTATGCGTGGCCAGCACGCTGTCGGTTCCAAGTGGCGATATCAGGGTCGCCGCCCCGCCAAATGTGTCCACCCCGGACACACCGCCGCATGTCAGCGGATTGTAAGCGAGGCTTGAATTGAGAGAGACGCCAAAACCTGAGCTGATATCTGTGAGGCTGCGCTGAAGACCATTGGAACCGCACAGCAGATGAGAAAAGCTGTCGCAACCGGCAATGACGAAACGGTTGCCCGAATTCACCCAACTGCGAACGGCCTGGGTTTCGGCCACGGACAGGTTTTCGGGAAACCCCCCGCCGATGAAGATGTCGCAGGCGGCCAGAGATCCGGAATTGACCGAAGACAGGGACTGGAAGGCCATCTGCTCGGGCGCGACCGTGCCGCCGGGCCCAAAATAATTTGTATTGGACAGCTTTGCGCGCATGCCGCTCGTGCGGGAACTGTTAAGGTCAAGCTCCGAGCCCTGTTTGGAGCAGACCGTGTAAGTCGTCTGCGCGTGCGCATCCAGGCTCGCGATCAGGCCCAGAATGATTGCCAGACCTGCCAGCAGGACATGCCGTGCCAGTATCGCAGGCCAGCCTGCGCGGTTCGCAAGACCCATTCTCGCCTCCCTCAGCAAATACACCTTCTAGTCGTATTCGCGTTAAACGGGAAACGGATTTCCAAAAGCTTAACGCGAGACGCGTCAGTCGCTGCGCAGCATAAGGCTGACCGGGGCATGATCGGACGGTTTCCAGCCGCCGCGATAGGCAATGTGGATGCGGTAACTCTCCGGGTCGGCCAGCTCCAGCGCCTGGCGGTCGGCCCAGACATGATCCAGCCGGCGCCCGCGATTGGACGCGGCCCAGTCGCGCGCGCGGTAACTCCACCATGTGTAGAGCTTCTGGTCATCACCGTGCAGGTGGCGCGCGATATCGGTAAAGCCGCCGGCATTGCGGGCCGCCTCAAGCGCCTCGGTCTCAACCGGCGTGTGCGAGACGATTTTCAGCATCTGGCGGTGCGACCAGACATCGTTTTCATGCGGGGCGACATTGAGATCACCAAGCAGAAGCCGCGGTGGGCCTTCGCCTTTCGCCACATTCGCGTATTCCCGCCGCATCGCTGCCAGGAAATCAATCTTGTGGGCGAATTTCTCATTGGCGTTCGGGTCGGGCACGTCCCCTCCGGCAGGCAGGTAGATATTGTGCAGTTCAATGCCGGCCACCCGTGCGCCGATGATCCGGGCATGGCCCTCGCGGCAAAGGTCCGGCACGCCAACAGGTTCCAGCGGCAGGCGCGAGGCAATGGCCACGCCGTGATGGCCCCCGCCCTGCCCGTTCACCAGCAGATGCGGAAGGCCCATCTCCTCGAATGCCTTGCTGGGAAATTCGCCGTTGCGGCACTTGGTCTCCTGCAGGCATATGACGTCGGGCCGGTTTTCCTCGACAAAACGGGCGATATTCGGCGCGCGCAGGCGAACCGAATTGATGTTCCATGACACGATCTTGATAGCAGTCATGGCTACAAGAGCTATGACACGTTGGCCATGAAGGAAAGCACCAGACGCCAAAGCGCCCGAGCACGGGGGGAATGCTCGGGCGCTGGTGACGCTTCGCGTCTTTCACCGGGAGGGGAAGGAACCGGTGGCAGCAAGGGCCGCGTTTGGGGACATCCGCGCTTTTTCCCTCGCTACAGTGGTAAAGTTGTCACTACTTGCCAGAATTTCAAGTAAACTATTGTTTAACTGCTTGTGTGTGACCGAAAAGCAATTGTTATCGACGCCGGTTGCGCGAGTCGCGGTCGTCCCCGAACTCTTCGACGATGAACAGACGCGGATTGAGTGACATTCCCGTGCGCACATCGCTGAGACGAACCGTTGTCAATCCGCCATTGGGGTCTTCTGCGCGCCAGCTGACGAGCTGGTAGCTGCCGGCATCGAATACCAGTGTGAGAACGCCCTCTGCTTCACCGTTGCGGTCGCGCAGCGAAACGGCAACCACACCATTGGCCTTGCGCACATCGACGATCTCGGCCTCGCTTTCGAAATCGATCTCATCGTCGAGGATAAGGCCAAGTGGTGTCGAGGCGAGCGGGACCCGATCAACGGTCTCAAGCTCGTTGTCACGGATCGCAACAGTGGTCCCGTCCGCCGCAATCAGCAGCGGAATTGGCGCATCATAGTCAAAACGCATGCGCCCCGGACGCTTCAGGGCAAAGCTGCCCTCGGTCAGATGCCCGCTCGAATCCACCTGGACGAACCTGCCGGCCGCCGTTTCCACTCGCGACAGGGCTTCGCCGACCGCCTTGACGATGGCCCGGCG
>CAYXQV010000146.1:0-3052 GCA_964467505.1 uncultured Hyphomonadaceae bacterium
AAAACCGAATTCGGGACGCGGCGTTATCAGGTCGTTGCCGCACGTGAAGGAATAGTTGAGAAAGTCGCTATCCACCACGGCGCAGACGCTGTGATTGCCACCGTCACGCGCATCGCTGTGACAGCAGCCATCGCGGAAAAAACCCGTTTTCGGATCGTGCCCGCAATCGGCGAGCTCACCGCCCAGGACATTGCGCGCGCTCATGGCGCCACCATTCTCCGCTTGCCTGAGGCCTCGCCGAGCACACGGAGATAACCGCGTTTGACCTCCATGCGCGCGGTGATCCCTTTGTCGCGCAGTGCGCGATGGGCCGCGCCAAGCCGGTAGCAGGGCAGGTACATGAACATGTGATGCTCGCAATGATAGTTCACCCAGTAGGGGGCGAGTACCAGCCCTTCGAGCGGGTTGGCGAGCGTGGTGCGTGCATGGCGCATCGGGTCGCCATTGTCCGGCACGACTGCGTGTTCCGCAATGTTGCGCAGGCGGGTGACGAGTTGCTGCCAGGTCGCCAGCGGCAACAGCCAGAGCGCGAAATACGCCCACCAGTGGCCAAGCGCCGCAAGAAAGGCCAGCATGGCGAGATTGGTCACAATGAAGGGATAGACCGCCTCGCGCGCCGTCATTGCCCGGTTTTCAGCGCCCTTTGCGCGCCGGATGCCGAGCCCGAATGCGTTGAGGAACTGGTTTCTGCGTTGCTTGAAGAAGGTCTGGCCGGTCAGGTCGCGGATGATCTTGCGCCGCAGTGATGACCGCGTCACCGGGAACGGTGCCGAAAGGGCAAGGTCAGGGTCTTCGGGTTGCTGGGCATATTTGTGATGGGTCAGGTGATAGGGGCGATAACTGGAAAGACTCGCGCCCACCGGCGCTGCGCACAGCCACTGGCCGAGGAAATCATTGACCCTTTTGTCGCGGTGCAGACCGCCATGGGCCGCGTCATGCATCAGGATCGCCAGGCCGAGCTGGCGTGCGCCGATCACGATCACGCTGACGGGAAGCAACCATGGCTGCCAGATCGACAGCGCCATTGCCGCGATGATGACGGCCCAGCAGTGGGCCACCAGCGCCAGCCCCATCCAGGAACTGCGCTGGCTGATTGCGTCCCATTCCTCGCGGGAGAAAAGGTCAAGCGGACGAATGCGCCGTGCAACTGCCATTCTCACAGTCTACCGCGCAAGCCGCCCGGCCTCAAGTTTCACGCGAGGTCAGGCAAGAAGCGCAGCGGTGCCCAGCCCTGCTGCGAGGATGGCGCCAGCCTGGACATTCGACCTGAACACATCCAGCGCCCTGGCCCCTTTCGAACGCTTCAGCCGCACATACTGCCAGGCGCCGTGTAACAGGAAGATCAGTGCGGTGAACGCACCGATCCGCCCTGCCCCCATGAACCATGCGGCCAGTGCGACAATTGCGGCCGCCAGAAGGTGGAAACAGAATGCGCCGATCTCAGCTTGCGCGCCGAACAGTCGCGCGGTCGACTTCACGCCGATCAGTTCATCCTCTGCGCGGTCCTCCAGGGCATAGATCGTGTCATAGGCAATCGTCCAGGCTGCCAGCCCGATCCAGAGGATAACGCTGGCAAGGCTGACATTCCCGACCGTCGCGGCGGCGACAAGCACGCCCCAGTTCATGGTCGCACCCAGCCAGGCCTGCGGCCACCAGGTCAGGCGCTTCATGAATGGATAGGCGGCGACCAGCGGGATCGCCAGCAATGCCACGATCTTCGCATCAAGCGGAAGGACCAGCCAGACCAGCAAGCCGACAACAAGCTGCACGCCCAGCCAGGCGCCGGCCTGCCAGAGCTTTACCTGTCCTGACGGGAGTGGCCGGCCGGCCGTGCGCTCGACCTGCGCATCGATCCGGCGATCGGTAATGTCGTTCCAGGTGCATCCTGCTCCGCGCATGGCGACTGCCCCGGCCAGGAACAGCACGGCCCAGAGACTGTCGACGAATTGCAGCCCCTGCCCATTGAGCCGGGTCAGCGCGATGCCGATCCAGCAGGGCAGGACAAGAAGCCAGATACCAACCGGGCGATCAAGCCGCGACAGCGCCACATAGGGGCGGACAAGATCCGGCAGGCCGGAAAGCCACCCGGCAAAGGCACTGTCAGCCGGAATGGTGAACCGCTCGCGCAGGCCCGGCCTTGGCGCCGACACGTCCCGGGCCCCCGGCGCCGGCGATGCCGCCTCGACAGGCTCGAGGCCGAAGGGGACATAGCCCTCCGGCGCGTCTGCTTGCGCATCTGCCCCGGTTTCCAACCCGAACGGCTTGTAGCCCCCTATCGATTCTGTTCCAGCCCTGCTGCCTGCGGCAGCGTTCGATACTTTCTCAGCCATAACCAACCTTTTAGCCAATGCGCGCGCAGCCGTCACCTGTGGCGCGCAGATATCATCAGGCGATTGAGATCGTCTTGCGATTGACAAAGGCCATCAGCCCGTCACGCCCGAGCTCCCGGCCATAACCCGACTGCCGGACCCCGCCAAATGGCAGGCGCGGATCGGATGCGACCTTGGCATTCACGAAGGTGGAGCCTGCTTCCAGGTCGCGCGCGGCAACAACAATTTCCGAGGGTTCATCGGTAAAGATCGCAGAGCCGAGCCCGAAACGGCTGTCATTGGCATGTGTGATGGCCTCTTCGAGACTGCCGACGCGCCAGAGGCCGGCGACAGGTCCGAAGACCTCCTCGGTAAAGACCGGGCTGTCAAAGGGCGCATCCTCGATGACCTGTGGGGCGAGATACCATCCCCTGTCAGGCAAGGCGGCGCACCGTGAAATGCGCTTGCCGCCCGCCGCAAGGGTCCGCGCGAGCTGGTCATTGACGCTTTCGCGGCCTGCTTCCTGGGCCAGCGGGCCGATATCGGTGTCTTCATGCATCGGATCGCCGGGCCGAAGCGCCTCGAAACCGGCGACAAAGCGCTCACGGAAGGCATCATAGATATCCTCGTGGACAAGACGAAGTAGGTCGAGGTCTTCGTGCACTTCTTGTAGCGCCGCTCGACGATGTCGGCCGCTCGCGCCAGGTCCGGGCCAGCGAGTCCGCGCCCCGCACCGCTCGCCT
>CAYXQV010000146.1:3062-6519 GCA_964467505.1 uncultured Hyphomonadaceae bacterium
GGCCGCGATGCAGGACTGGCCATTGTTCATCACGCGCGCATCGACGGCGCTGGCGACCGCAGCGTCGAGATCGGCCGACGGCATCACGATGAACGCATCATTGCCGCCAAGCTCCAGCACGCTGGGCTTGATCTCTTCGCCGGCAATCCGGGCGACCGCAGCGCCGGCCGGGTTAGACCCCGTCAGTGTGACGGCGCGCACCCGCCGGTCGCGGATCACCGGCTCGACAGCCGACGCGCCGACCAGCAGCGTCTGGAAACAGCCTTCGGGAAAACCAGCCTCGCGAAACACCGACTCGATATCAAGTGCGCAGCGCCAGACATTCGACGCATGTTTGAGCAGGCCGACATTGCCGGCCATCAGCGCCGGCGCCGCAAAGCGGAAAACCTGCCAGAAGGGGAAATTCCAAGGCATCACGGCAAGGACGGGCCCGAGCGGGAGGTGCATCACATGGCTCGCGCTGGCATCGCTGGCGATGACCTCATCGGCGAGCATGGCTGGTCCCTCATCGGCATAATAGCGGCAGACCCAGGCGCATTTGGAGATTTCGGCCTTTGCCGAAGCCAGCGTCTTGCCCATTTCCGCCGTCACGTGGCGGGCGAATTCATCCCGGCCCGCGTCCAGGACCGCTGCAGCCCTGCGCAGGCACGCGGCACGCTCATCCAGCGGGACCGCCCGCCAGCTGGCGAAACATGATGCGGCCCGCCCGAGAATCGCCTCGATTCCCGCTGCGTCATGAGGCTGGAACTCTTCAATGACGTCTTCGGTTGCCGGATTGACAGACTGGACACCCATGAGATCTCTCCCTTTCGCTGGTTGGCTTGGCTGCCTGCGAAAGCTATACGAGATGGCATGAGTTCGATACCGCGCCTCTTTGTTCAATCCGATCTTGTCGAGAAGGGCTTTGCCGCACTTGACGACGCACAGGCGAAATATCTCACCCGCGTGATGCGCCTCGGCGTCGGCGACCATGTGCGCGTGTTCAATGGCCGCGATGGCGAATGGGACGCAGTGATCGACCATGTCGAAGGGCGTTCGGTGCTGCTGAAAGCCGGCCGCCAGTTGCGCGAACAGATCGAAACCAGCGGCCTGATCCTTCTTTTCGCACCGTTGAAGAAGGCCCAGACCGATTTCGCCGTCGAAAAGGCGACCGAGCTTGGCGCCACACTGATCCAGCCGGTCATGACCGCGCGAACCCAGACCGCGCGTGTGCGCAGCGACCGGCTGCAAAAGATCGCGCTTGAAGCCGCCGAGCAGACCGAACGCCTCGACCTGCCGACAGTCCGCGAGCCGCTTGAACTGCAAGCAGCGATCAAGGCCATGCCCGAGGGTGCACCCGTAATCTACTGCGATGAGGCCGGCGACGACCCGCAGGCCGAATGGGGCGGGCAGACCGGCCGCGCCCAGCCCATGCTCGCCGCACTCGAAAAGCTTGAACCCGGCCATGCCTGTATCCTTGTCGGCCCGGAGGGCGGGTTTTCCCCCGATGAACGCAGCTGGCTGCATGCCCATGACCGTTGCGTGCCGGTAACGCTTGGCCCTCGCATCCTGCGCGCGGAAACCGCTGTCGTGGCCGCACTGGCGCTCTACCAGGCCCGCCTGGGCGACTGGCGTTAAAGCGACCGTGTTGCGCAAGCCGGCGGACAGGCTCGGTCACGTTTGAGAAAAACTGACCCTGCGACAGACTTGGCGCGCCCGGAAAAGCATTTTACCAGACGAGGGCACAGAAAAAGGCCTCGCAAATGACCACGCCGACAAGTGAAATCGATGACAGCGCGCCACGCATCGAAGGCAAGGGCGAACTGGTCGAATGGCTCGAAGCGGGATGCAAGCCGAAACAGGACTGGCGCATCGGCACCGAGCACGAGAAGTTCGGCTTCATCCGCCAGGGTCTGAAGCCGCTGCACTATGAGGGCGAGGCCAGCGTGCGCGCCATGCTTGAGGGCTTGCGCGACCGGTTCGGCTGGGAGGGTATCGAGGAAGGCGGCAAGCTGATCGGCCTGAAACAGGCCGGCGCCAGCGTCAGCCTTGAGCCGGGCGGGCAGTTCGAACTGTCCGGCGCGCCGCTCGATCATATCCACGAGACCTGCAATGAGGTCGGCGCGCATCTTCGCGAAGTGCGCGAGATTGCCGACCCGCTCGGCATTGCCTTTCTCGGCCTCGGCGTCTCACCGCTGTGGAGCCTTGAGGAAACCCCGATGATGCCGAAGGGGCGCTACGAGATCATGCGCGATTATATGAGCCGTGTCGGCCGGCTCGGCCATGAAATGATGTTCCGCTCCTGCACGGTCCAGGCCAATCTCGATTTCAGCTCCGAGGCCGACATGGTCCGCAAGCTGCGCGTCTCCCTGGCGCTGCAGCCGCTCGGCACGGCCCTGTTCGCAAACTCGCCCTTCATGGAGGGGCGCACCAATGGCTTTCTGTCCTATCGCAGCCATATCTGGACCGATACCGATCCCGACCGCACCGGCATGCTGCCCTTCGCCTTCGATGAGGGCTTCGGGTTCGAGCAATATGTCGACTATGCCATGGATGTGCCGATGTATTTCGTTCGACGCGGCGGGCGTTATCTCGATGTCGCCGGCAAGAGCTTCCGCGACTTCATGGACGGCAGGCTCGACGCAGTTGCTGGCGAGCGGCCGGGCATTGGCGACTGGGAGGACCACCTCTCGACAATCTTCCCCGAAGTGCGCCTGAAGCGTTTTCTTGAAATGCGCGGCTCCGATTCAGGACCGTGGAACCGGCTCTGTGCCTTCTCGGCCTTCTGGACCGGGATTCTCTATGATCAGGGCGCCCTTGATGCGGCATGGGATCTAGTCAGGGACTGGACTGCGCCCCAGCGCGAGGCGATACGCCAGTCGGTCGGCACGCTTGGCCTGCGCACGCCGCTGCCCGACGGTCGCAGCCTGCGCGACCTCGCCCGCGACGTGCTCGCCATTTCCCGGGCTGGCCTGAAGGCGCGCGCGCGCCTCTCATCTTCCGGCGATGACGAAACCGGTTTCCTTGCGGAACTCGACGAGATCGCCGACAGCGGGCTGAGCCCGGCGGAGCGATTGCTGGAGCGCTATCACACCGAGTGGGGCCGGCGGGTCGAACCCGTCTTCGAGGCGCTGGCCTATTAGGGGGGGCGACAAGTGGGCGGACCGCGGAGATCTGCTCTTGCAGCCCACCCCATGGTTCGACGTCGCTCACCAAGAGGGGATCAAACCTCACCATGAGGCTCGATAAGCTCACCATGACCCTATCGCACCTCATGGTGAGCGACGTCGAACCATGGGCGCCAGGAGAATCAAAACTGGCCCTTCCCCGAAGGTCGCAATTCACGCCGCGGCGAAAACGCGGCAGAGTGGCGTTCAACAATCCGAACACTGCCGGGAGTGCGCCATGAAATATGCTGAGGGACTGGACCGGGGAGCGGCCAACTGGGCGGCGCTCTCGCCTGTGTCACTGGTGCGGC
>CAYXQV010000147.1:0-6515 GCA_964467505.1 uncultured Hyphomonadaceae bacterium
TTGTCGAAATCGATGCGGCAGCGCGGACCCTGCCAGCCTTCGCAGCCGCTGCGCCCGAACTCCAGCCCGGGGCGCTGTAGCGAAAAGAGGGGCTTTTCTTTCCGGTGCGACTCCCTTAATTGGCCAAAAAGGAAGCTGCACCCATGAAAATCCGCCAAGCGATAACCTTTGACGACGTGCTGCTGCAGCCCGGCCCCAGCGAGGTCATGCCGGCAGGTGTCGACGTGACCACGCGCCTGACCCGTGACATTGCCCTCAATATCCCTCTGCTGTCGGCTGCCATGGATACCGTGACCGAGGCGGGTCTCGCCATCGCCATGGCACAGGCCGGCGGGATTGGCGTGCTGCATCGCAACCTGACAATCGAGGAACAGGCCGGCGAAGTGATGCAGGTCAAGAAGTTCGAAAGCGGCGTGGTCATGAACCCGGTGACGATCTCGCCGCGCGCCACGCTTGGCGAGCTTCGGGAACTGAAATCGCGCACTGGCTTTTCCGGCATCCCCGTGGTCGAGGAAAATGGCACGGTCGTCGGCATCATCACCAATCGCGACACGCGCTTCATGGAGGATGAAAGCGAGACGGTCGCGAGCCTGATGACGAGCAAGGTCGTCTCGGTGAAGATGGACGAGGATATCGAGGTCGCACGCCGCCTGTTGCACGAGTCGCGTATCGAGCGGCTGATCATTGTTGACGATGACAACAAGTGCATCGGCCTGCTCACCGTCAAGGACATGGACAAGGCGGCGGTCAATCCGAATGCCTGCAAGGACGATCAGGGGCGCCTGCGCGTGGCGGCCGCCTCCACCGTCGGCGATGACGGCTTCGAGCGGACACAGGCGCTGGTCGAGGCTGGCGCTGATGCGGTGGTCATCGATACAGCCCATGGCCACTCCAGAGCGGTCATCGAAGCTGTCTCGCGGGCCAAGCGCATCTCAAATTCGGTGCAGATCATTGCCGGCAATGTCGCGACCGGGGATGCCACGAAGGCGCTGATCGATGCGGGAGCCGATGCGGTGAAAGTCGGGATCGGGCCGGGATCGATCTGCACGACGCGGATTGTCGCGGGCGTTGGCGTGCCACAGCTGACAGCCATCGAGGATTGCGCAAGGGCCGCCGAGGCCTCCGGCACGCCGCTGATCGCGGATGGCGGCATCAAGTTTTCCGGCGATTTCGCCAAGGCGCTGGCCGCCGGAGCGTCGACCGCAATGATGGGATCGATCTTCGCCGGCACCGAGGAGGCGCCCGGCGAGGTGTTCCTGTATCAGGGACGGTCCTACAAATCCTATCGCGGCATGGGCAGTCTCGGCGCGATGGCGCGCGGGTCGGCTGACCGGTATTTCCAGAAGGATGCCAGCCGCGAAAAGCTCGTGCCGGAGGGGATCGAGGGCCAGGTTCCCTTCAAGGGGCCGATCGCGCCGATCATTCACCAGATGGTCGGCGGGCTGCGCGCCGCGATGGGTTATGTCGGCGCCAGGACGATTGCCGACTTGCATGAAAAGGCGGTATTCATCCAGATCACGGGTGCCGGCCTGCGCGAGAGCCATGTCCATGATGTGACCATGACCCGCGAGACGCCGAACTATTCCATTCGCGGGGGCTGATTGTCGCTCAGGCCGCGCCGTCCATCACCACTTTCAGACCATCGACCTGCGCGCGGACACCATAAACTGCCTTCAGCCGCGCCGCTGTCAGCGTCTCGGCCGGCGGGCCATCGGCAAGGATGCGGGCGTCCTTCATCCAGATGAGGCGGGAGGCATAGCGCGCGGCCAGTTCGATATCGTGCAGGATGACGAGGGCGCCGCCGCCATTGGCCACGAAAGCGGCGATCAGGTCGAGGATGCGAAACTGGTGGCGCGGATCGAGTGCGGCGATTGGCTCGTCGGCAATCAGCAGCGGGGCTTCTGCGGCAAAGGCGCGCGCACAGTGCACGCGGGCAAGCTCTCCGCCTGACAGCGTGTCGGTGCGCCTGTGGGCGAGGGCGTCCAGGTCGCAGGCAGCAAGCGCGCGCGTGACGGCCTCATCATCCTCGCGGCCCAGCCGGCCAGGTGCCGCGCCATGGCTGAAACGGCCAAGCGCCACCACATCGCGCACCGTGCCGGGCCATGCGAGCGGGCGAATTTGCGGCAGATAGGCGAGATGTCGCGCACGCTCCATCGCGCTGAGCGTGGCAATTTCGCGCCCCTGCAGTTTCGCCGTGCCCGATTGTGATTTGACAAGCCCGAGGCTGGCACGCGCCAGGCTGGTCTTTCCGGCGCCATTCGGCCCGAGCAATGCGACAAACTCCCCCGGCGCGAGGGTGAGGTTCGCCCCGTCCACCAGAGTTGCGCCGCGCACGGTCACGGTCAGGTCGGTCACGGCCAGCTCAGTCATGAACAGCCCGCCTCTGCACGGCGATCCAGATGAAGGCCGGTGCGCCGAAAAGGGCTGCGACGACGCCGAGTTTCAGCTCCTGCGGTGTGGCCGCCAGCCGGATCGCGATATCCGACACGACAAGGATAAGGCCCGCAAGCAGGGCCGAGGGGACCAGCGCGCGCGCCGGGTCATGGCCGACAAGCGGGCGCACCAGGTGCGGCGCGACAATGCCGACAAAGCCGATCGCGCCGGCAAGCGCGACCGAAGCGCCCGTCGCAAGACCGGCGCCAAGCACCGTGGCGATGCGCTGGCTGCGCAGGTCGAGGCCAATCCCGCTGGCCGCTTCCTCTCCCAGTGTCAGCGCGCTCAGGCCGCGGCGCGTGAGCAGAAGGATTGCCGTTCCCGAAATGAGGAAGGGCGCTGCCAGAGCGATATCCTCGAAACTGCGATTGGCCACCGAGCCGAGCATCCAGTTGATCATGTCGGCCAGTGAAAACGGGTTCGGCGCGAGGTTCATCAGCAGGCTCATGGCGGCGCCGGCAAAGCTCGACAGGCCCACGCCAACCAGGATCAGCGTCACCACCGATTGCGTGCGGATGGCGGCAAGTGTGAGAAGCGCAGTGGCGCCGAGGGCTCCGGCAATCGCGGCCAGCGGCAGCACCCAGGGGCTGAGCGCCACAAGGCCGTAATAAAGCGAGAAGGTCGCTGCGAGCGAGGCGCAGGCCGACACGCCGAGCACGCCGGGCTCGGCCAGCGGGTTGCGCAACAGCCCCTGGAGCGCTGCGCCGCTTATTCCGAGCGCGGCGCCGACCAGGAAGGCGGCCAGCGCGCGCGGCAGGCGTATCGCCCAGACAACCAGGCGGTCGCCAGCATCAGCGCCGCCCAGAAAGGCGGTCAGGACACGATCAGCCGGGAGCGGCGTGGAGCCGAGCAGGCAGGCAGTGAAAATGGCCAGAAGGCTCGCGCCGGCAAGGCCGGGTGTGAGCCAGCGCGAAATGCTCATTCCGGCGGCTCCGCAAGCGCTTCGATGGCATTCATGACAAACCAGCCCCCGCATGAGGTCCATGCGCCTTCCAGCCGGGTCACCGGCGTTTCGGCGCGGCGCTGCGCGAGCAGGGGATGGCGCGCCGCACTCCATGGGCCGGCCCCGCCCCTGAAATTGGCAACGACGAAGCGGTCCGGGCTTTCATAGGCAAGGCGTTCCAGCGGAATGGATCGCCAGCCAGGCTCGGATTCGAAATTTTCCAGTCCTGCCGCGTCCAGCATCGTGTGGACAAGCGAGCCCGGGCCGGACGTGACGCCGCCGGGCGTGATGTAAAGCGCGCTCTCGCCCGAGGCACTGTGCGAGATGGCATCGAGCCGGGCCTGGTATTGCGCGGCCAGCTGCTCGCCGCGCGCGCCCTGTCCGAGCCCGTCGGCCATTTGCCTGATCGTGGCGATGACGGTGCCGGGGTCTGTACCGGCGACACGCGATGTCCAGCCGACTTCGAGGACCGGAATGCCGGCCCGCGCGAACAGGCCCGCAGCGCCCGGCCCGCCGCCATAGGCGCGCACGACAAGATCAGGCTTCAGCGCCAGCACATCCTCGGCGACGGGCCGCACGGACGTCAGGCCGCGTGCCGCCTGGCGCATATGGGAAAAATCGCCCGTGGCGCCCGGCGAGAGCGCAAGGATCTGCTCGCGGTCGGCAAGCCTGAGAACATACTGGTCGGCGCAATAGTCGAGGCTGACGATCCGGGTCGGGCGCTCGCCCGCCACCCGCCCGGCCTCCTGATCGCGCGAACACGCGGCCAGCAGCAGGGCGGCGCAGAGGATCGCCAGCCGGACCATTATCTCAGCTTCAGCCCGACAAAGACACCGGCCCCGGGCCCGCGAAAGCCGAACACATCGGTAATCTCCTCATCGAAGAGATTGTCGCCGCGCAGGGTGAGCGCGATCCGCTCGGTCAGCGGCCACTGTGCGCTTGCGCTTGCCAGCACATAGCTGTCGAGCGTCACGCGGGTGGCCGGGAAGGCACCGAAATCGAAATCGTCCTGCTCGCCGACATGATCGAGCGCAAGACCCAGCCTGCCGCCATTCCACGCGTCCGGGCGATAATCCACCGACAGGCTGGCGGTTTGCGAGGGCACGCGGATTTCCGCACTGCCATCATCGCTATCGGACTCGATGAAGGTGGCCTGCCCGTTGAGGCTGAGCGCGCCGGTCACCTGCCAGCGCGCCCCGATCTCGAGGCCGGAGCGTTCGCTGTCGCCGTCGCGATTGCGCGCGGTGGAGGTGAAATCGGGATTGAAGGCGGTGAAGATCTCGTCTTCGAGCTGTGCGTCAAACCAGGTTGTGGAAAATGCCAGGGGTCCGAAAGCGCCGTCCCAGCCGATTTCCCAACTCGTGGACTGTTCGGGCTCAAGCTGCGCATTGCCGATGAAGCTGCCGGGGAAGAAGCCGAACAGCTCGGTAAAGGTCGGGTTCTTTATGCCCGTGCCAAAGGAGGCGCGCAGGCGGTGGTCGGGGTGGAGTTGCACTGCGCCTGACACGCGCCCGGTGGTCGCATCCTCGAACCGGCCATCATTGTCGTCATGGCGCAGGTTCGC
This sequence comes from uncultured Hyphomonadaceae bacterium, assembly GCA_964467505.1. GTDB lineage: Bacteria > Pseudomonadota > Alphaproteobacteria > Caulobacterales > Hyphomonadaceae > UBA5336. Next base: position 4,941 of record CAYXQV010000147.1, read on the forward strand.
GGCAAGCTGGACGGCGCCGAAGTCTGCGCGCACTTCGCCGGCCAGGCCCAGCGTCTCGAAGCTCTCATCCTGGTTGGTCGCCCCGCCGAAATTCTCATCGCGGGCTGTGTAATCCTCGGTTTCATGATCGATAAGGCCGGTCAGCGTGATATCGGCTGGACCGGCACTGAACGCGCGCGAAGGGCTGTAGCTGAGCTTTGTGCGCTCGCCCTTGAAAGCGTTGGTAAAGGTGCTGTCGGCGAAATTGTCGCGCGCCACCGAATTGAAGCTGGCGCGGAACTGGTGGTCGAAGCTGGCTGCCTCGCCGCCAAGCGAAGCGCCGAGTGTCCACTGCTCGGCCTGCGTCACGCGGTCGCCATCATCAAGCCGCCCGTCAAAATCGAGGTCGGGATCGGTGTCGACCTCGCTATCGCCATAGCGCACTAGCCCGGTGAGGCGCCAGTTGCCGCTGAGGTCGACGCCGCCTGTGGCCAGCGCATTATAGCTCTGCGAGCCGTCCTCCTCGCCGCCCGTGCCGGACGTGTCGACACCCTCGGTGGTAAAGCCACCTGCCGAAAGGGTGAGCGCGGCGCCCTCGCCTTCGAAACCATAGCCAATATCGCCGCGCAACGTGTCGCGCGAGCCGTATTCGGCGCGTCCCAGCGGTCCGGCCTGGCTGGCGGTTATGACATTGATCACTCCGCCAATCGCGTCAGAGCCATAAAGGCCTGACTGCTCGCCGCGCAATACCTCGATCCGCTCAGGGCGCAGGCCGGCGAACAGGCCGAAATCGCTGGCTCCGGTCACCGGGTCGGACACTTCCACGCCGTCGATCAGCAGCAGTGTGTGATTGGCCTCCGCGCCGCGCAGGCGGATCTGGGTCAGCCCGCCCAGCGCACCCGAGCGAGAGACCGCAACGCCCGGCACTGCGCGCAATTGGTCGGCAAGATAGGGCGCAGCGCGCACCTCCAGATCATCGCCATCCAGCACTGTCACGGCGCTGGTGAGGTTTTCAGCGGGAACCGGCCGCAGGCCCGTGACCGTCACGGTGTCCAGGCGTTCGGGCTCTTGTGTCTCCTGCGCAAATGCCCCGCAAGCAAGTGTCAGTCCTGCTGCACTCATGATAAGCGATTGTCTCAGCATCGCATTGTCCTTCCGCACCGGGCCGGGCGGCGCTTTCAAAACGAACCAACAGGCACGCCCCGGCCAACCGGCGCGCCGCGAAGTGTCGTTTCGAAGGACTCATCAGGCGATCCTGTACCCCTGGCCTGTTCCCGGACCGGGCACGAACGACGCGATGGCAGGTCTCCTGGCTCACCGATCATCACGTCTGGCCGCCTTCCCAGGGCCGTCCCCTTTGAAGGGTTGGGCTCCAGTGGCTATCTGGCCATCAGCTCCTGGCTGACAGTTGCGGGTACAGCGCCGGATTTCCACCGGCTTCCCTTTTCACCACCTGTTACAGCGGCACCATCTGCACGCATGTCTGTTGCAGCCGCGCGCATTTGTCAATTCGCCAAAAGGGCCTGCACGCTCAGCTCTTTTCGGCCTTCTTTATCGGTGCCAGGCGGATATTGAGCTCTTTCAGCTGGCTGTCAT
>CAYXQV010000148.1:0-6469 GCA_964467505.1 uncultured Hyphomonadaceae bacterium
GGCTCGCGCGCTGAGCGCTGACGGATGGAAATCGACCGGTCTCAACCAGTTGGCGGGCAAAGGCGGCCTGCTCATCGGTGAGGAGCGGCTCTTTTGGCTCGCGTCTCGAAGGATGGGCCGCGTGACCTGGTTTTTCCGCTGCCTGCTAGTTTCCCTTCTTCGCGCCCTTGGGCTTGTTCGTCGTCTTTGGTGGCGTGGCGGTTCTTGACGACGTCTTTGGCGGCCGGGTCGTCTTTGCGCGCTTGGCGGTCTCGGCCTGGGCGGGTGCCGGCTCGGGCGCCTTGGCGGCCGTTTTCGGCCTCGGCGCAGCCTTTTTGCGCTTTGGTGCTGGCGGTTTCATCGTCTTGCCGGCCGCGCGTGCCTCGGCGAGATCGCCCAGCCGGCACGTTGCATAGACGCCCGGGGCATCACCGAGCCCCTTGTCTTCGGGCTTGAGTGCATCCGTCTTGCTGCCCGACAATGGCTTGAGCCATTTCCACCAGGTCGGCCACCAGGAACCGGGGGTCTCTCCCGCTTCTTCCAGCCACTGATCGACCGTTTCGGGCAGTTCGCCTTCCCTTGTCCAGTGTTGGTACTTGTTTGCATCAGGATGGTTCACGACACCGGCAATATGGCCCGAACCGGCCAGCACGAACTGGACCGGTCCGCTGAACAGCTTCGCGGTGCGATAGATGGAGTCATATGGGCAGATATGGTCGTCCCGGCTCGCCTGGACCGTGACGGGAATGGTGATGTCACGCGGGTCGACACGCTCGCCCAGCACCTCGAACTGGCCGCGCGAGAGGGCGTTATGGCCGTAGAAATCGCGCAGATAGGTGGTGTGGACCGGACCCGGAATATTTGTCTGGTCAGCATTCCAATAGAGAAGGTCGAACGGGCGCGGCTTCTTGCCCATCATGTAATTGTCGACGACATAGCGCCAGACCAGGTCAACCGGGCGCAGCCAGTTGAACGTCTCGCCCATCACCTCGCCGGGCATGATGCCATCATTGCCCTCGATGATGTGCTCGACCTGCTGAACCGCCTCGGGATCGGTGAAGACAAGCAGGTCGCCGGCCTTCTCGAAATCGGACTGGCTGGCGAAGAATGTCGCGGACCGGATCCGCTCATCGCCCTTTTTCGCCATGTAGGACAGCGCACTGGTCAACAATGTTCCACCGATACAATAGCCCACGGCATTGACCTGCTCGGTTCCCGATTCCGCAAGCGCAGCCTCGATCCCGGCAAAGATGCCCTGTTCGACATAATCATCCCAGCCGAAATTCTTCGTGTCCTCCTCGGCCGAGCGCCAGGAGACGACAAACACGCTCAGCCCCTGATCCAGCAACCAGCGGATCATCGAGTTCTCTTCACGAAGATCGAGGATGTAGAACTTGTTGATCCAGGGCGGAAAAATGACCAGCGGAATCTCGTGGGTCTTCTTGCCGGCAGGTTCATACTGGATCAGTTCGATCAGGGCATTGCGAAACACGACCTTGCCGGGCGCAGTGGCGACATTCCTGCCAATTTCAAATCCGGATTCGTCAGTCTGGCTGATCGCAAGCTTGCCCTTGCCACGCGAAAGGTCCTCACGGGCCTGGCGCAGGCCTTCAAGGACGCTCTCGCCGCCGGACTCCAGCATCATCTTCAGTGCGGCGGGATTGGTCGCGAAGAAATTTGTCGGCGCAAACGCGTCAATGGTCTGGCGCGCCATGAAGCGGGCCTTGCGCTGGTCCTGCTCGCCGATATCGTCGGCGCCCTCGACCAGGGACATCACCCACCTGGTGTTGATCTCATAGGACCGGCGCATGAGCTCGAACATCGGGTTGGCGTTCCAGTCCGCATCTGCAAAGCGCCGGTCGCGTCCGGCATCGCCTTTCTGGCCGCTTATCAGGTCGCCCCAAAGCTGGGTATAATCCTGCCAAAGGGCCATGTTTGCGCTGACAATCCTGTCAGGATGGGAGGCAAGCGACTGGCCCACCCGGGCCAATGAACGCCCCGACCCGATGGCGAGGGGGTGATCGGCGGGATCGTCCATCGCCGCCGGCCCCTGCCCTATGGCCTGGGCCAGCAATTGCTGACTCTCGATCAGCGCGCGCGACAGGTTGACGCTCAGCTGCTGGATCTTTTCGGGCGCCTGGCCCGCGATCACATCAGCCAGTGTTTCAGGTTTGTCGGCGCTTTTTCCGGTTTTATCTGCCATTGCCTCGTCATCACCCTTCTACAACGCCTGTCTTATGCTAACAAAAAGGTTTGGAATTTGTGAGTCCCAAGGCAGACATGCATATGCATATCAGAATCTCTCTTCTCGCCTTGCTGGCGACCGGCTGCGCCAGTTCCTATGAAAAAGTGCGCGACACCATGTCCAACACGCCGGACTGGTACGAGGCACGCAAGACCGAGGTGATCGGCGAGGGATATCCGAAAATCGGGACAATTCCGACGCTGACAGATGAGCAGCGCCGCTCCGGCCAGCTCAAAGGCACGCGCTCGGCAGTGGAACGCGCCGAAGCGTTGTTTCGCCTGGATCCGCGCTCGGTACCTGCTGGCCTGGAACTCGCCGAGATGATGCAATGGGCCGAGGCTGTTCGCGCAGAGCTTGCCGAACGCGACAAACCGGGCGACTTTCTGAGTGATGAAGAGGCCCGGCAATTGCGCAACCTTTTCGCCAGTCCCCGGGCCAAGGGCTGACTGACAAGCCGAGACAGGTGCTGAATGTCGCACGAATTTCACAAGATAAGGCGGCTGCCGCCCTATGTGTTCGAACAGGTCAACCGGCGCGCCGCCGAGCTGCGCGCTGATGGTGCCGATATCGTCAATCTCGGCATGGGCAATCCGGACCTGCCGACCCCGCAGCACATCATCGACAAACTTATCGAGACCGCACACAAGCCCGGCACGAACCGCTATTCCGCCTCTCGCGGCATTCCGGGGCTGAGGCGCTCACTGGCGGCCTATTATGCCCGCCGGTTCGGCGTCATCCTCGACAAGGACCGCGAGGTGGTTGTCACGCTCGGCTCGAAGGAGGGCTTTGCCAATCTCGCGCAGGCCATGACAGCGCCAGGCGATGTGATCCTGTCGCCAGACCCCTCCTATCCGATCCACAGTTTCGGCTTCATCATGGCCGGTGCCTCGATCCGGCCGGTCCCGGCGCTGACACCGGAGCAATATCTCTCCGGGCTGGGAAAGGCCGTGCATCACTCGGTTCCCCCGCCGACAGCGATGGTGCTCTGCTACCCGTCCAACCCGACCGCCGCCGTGGTCGATCTGGATTTCTACAAGGACGCCGTCGCCTTTGCGAAAAAGCATGAACTGTGGATCCTCTCGGATCTCGCCTATAACGAGATTTATTTTGGCGACCCGCCACCATCCATCCTGCAGGTCGACGGGGCACGCGACGTGGCTGTTGAAACCACGTCAATGTCGAAGACCTATTCGATGGCCGGCTGGCGTGTTGGCTTCGTGGCCGGCAATGAACGCCTGGTCGCGGCGCTTGCCCGGGTAAAGTCCTATCTCGACTATGGCGCTTTCACTCCGATCCAGGTCGCCGCCTGTGCTGCGCTTGACGGTCCCCAGGACTGCGTCGACGAGGCCCGGGAAATCTACCGCACCCGACGTGACGCACTTGTCGACAGTTTCGGCCGCGCCGGCTGGGCGGTGCCCTCGCCCGAAGCCTCGATGTTCGCCTGGGCCAGGCTGCCCGAACCCTGCCGCAACATGACCAGCCTTGAATTCTCGCTGGACCTGATCAACCATGCGCATGTCGCCGTCTCGCCCGGAACAGGATTTGGCGAGCAGGGCGAGGGTTATGTCCGCGTCGCCCTTGTGGAAAACGAGCAGCGCATCCGCCAGGCCGCCCGCAACATCCGCCGCTATCTCCAGCGCAAGCAAGGGGGCGCGGCGACCGTGGCGGCACAATAGTCGCGCGAAGGCTTGACCTGGCTGACGCATGCCTGTTTGTCCGGCGACAAAAGCAGGTCGCCAGCAGACCCGGTCCGGTCGGGATCGCCAGCAGGGAAACTGAACCTTGGAACCACTGAAACTGGGAATTGCCGGCCTTGGCCATGTCGGCTGCGGCCTTGTCGAGCTGATCGAGCGCCAGGCCCGGCTGCGCCTGCCCGGAGAGGTAAAAGTCGTGGGCGTCAGTGCCCGCTCACGCTCGCGCAACCGACCGGTGGAAATCGACGGCTATGAATGGTTCGACGATGCCAGCCAACTGGCCGCCAGCGATGATGTCGATGCCTTTATCGAATTGATGGGCGGCTCGGACGGGCCGGCCAAGATCGCCGTGGAGTCGGCGCTTGAAGCTGGCAAGCCTGTTGTGACGGCCAACAAGGCGCTGATCGCAGAACATGGCCAGGCCCTGGCCGACCTTGCCGCGCAGAAGGGTGTCGACCTGCTGTTCGAGGCGGCCGTGGCTGGCGGCGTGCCGGTCGTGCGGGCGCTGCGCGATTCACTTTGTGGCGTGGAAGTCACGCGCGTTTCGGGAATACTCAACGGGACCTGCAATTTCCTGACCACTGAAATGCTGGCCAGCGGGCGCACTTATGAAGATGTGCTCGCCGAAGCGCAGAAGCTTGGTTATGCCGAGGCGGACCCGACGCTCGATGTGTCCGGGATGGATGCGGCCCACAAGGTCGCGATCCTGGCCGCGATGGCCTTTTCCGCAGATCTCGACTTTTCCATGGTCGAACTGGAAGGTGTCGACGCGGTCACGCTGCTCGACCTGCGCCTGGCCGACCGCCTCGGATACCGCATCAAGCTGATCGCGGAGGGCGTGGCCTCGAATGGCGGCGTGGTGTGCCGGGTCGCACCCATGGCGCTGGAACTGGGCCACCCCTTGTCGCAGGTCAATGGCAGCCTCAACACGGTGCGGATCGAGGGCGAGCCGCTCGGCGCGGTGACACTGACCGGCCCTGGCGCCGGTCCCGGGCCGACGGCCAGCGCGGTCATGGGTGACATCGCCAAATTGTTCAATCCGGGCGTGCGCTCGGCCTTTGGCGCTGCCCCGCACCATCAAAAGCGGACATTCATTGCATCGAGCACTGGCGAACAAGCGGCCTTTTTCCTGCATGTGCGCCTGGCCGACCGGTCCGGCGCGCTGGCCGGCGTTTCCGAAGCACTGGCCGAGGCCAACGTCTCCATCGACAAGCTGCTGCAGGATTCTGCAGACGAGGAGCATGTCAGTCCGGTCGCCATCATCACCCATCCGTGCGCACGCCGCGAGATCGATGCCGCTGTGGCACGGCTTTCGCAACTCGACACGGTGATTGACGCAACCCGCGTGATACGTATCGAACCAAACTGACGAAATCTGTATGCGCGGACAGGACACAATTCCGCGCGGAGGGACAAACAAATGACCAACAGCCTGCTCTCACCGCACCTGGCCGATGCCATGGTCCGCGTCTCCGAAATCACCGCCATCGCTGCCAGCAAGGAAGTCGGTCGCGGCGACGAGAAAAAGGCCGACCAGGCCGCAGTCGATGCCATGCGCACCGCTTTCAATGCGATCGACTTCAAGGGCCGCGTCGTGATTGGCGAGGGCGAGCGCGATGAGGCGCCGATGCTGTATATCGGCGAAGAGGTCGGCACGCGGAACGGTCCGGAAATCGACATCGCGCTCGATCCGCTCGAAGGCACGACACTGACGGCCAAGGACATGTCCAATGCACTTGTGGTGCTCGCCATCGCGCCGCGCGGCGGCCTGCTGCATGCCCCGGACATCTATATGGACAAGATCGCCATCGGTCCGGGTTATCGCGAGGGCGTCATCGACCTGGATGCCAGCCCGGCAGAGAATATCAGGGCGCTGGCCGATGCCAGTGGCAGGCCGGTCACGGAAATGACGGCCTGCGTCCTCGACCGGCCACGCCATGCCGATATCATCGCCAGCCTGCGTGAGGCCGGCGCGCGCATCAGGCTGATCACAGATGGCGATGTCGCAGGCATCATCAACACGACCGATCCTTCGACCGGCATCGATCTGTATGTTGGTCAGGGCGGCGCGCCGGAAGGTGTTCTCGCAGCAGCTGCATTGAAATGCGTCGGCGGCCAGATGCAGGGGCGCCTCATCTATCGCAATGACGAGGAGCGTGCCCGTGCTGCCCGTGTCGGGATCACCGAACCCGATCGCAAATACGGTCTTGATGAACTGGCCTCAGGCGAAACTGTCTTCTGTGCCACTGGCGTGACCGATGGTGACCTGATCAGTGGCGTGCGCCGCGAAAACGGGCATGTCCACACGCACACGCTTGTGATGACGTCGGCCGATGGAATGGTCCGCCGCATTCGCTCGCGCCACCGGCTCTGAGCGCACCCGGAGGCAGATCGAAGCATGAACGAGGCGGCGCTGCTGCGTCTTACAGCCGCCACATGCCGGCGAGGTTGTTCTTCTGCATGTCGCTGGAGCCCCCGACAATGGGCATGCCGAGAAGGTCGCGGACATTGCGTTCCATGTCCCAGGCATCCGACAGGCCATAAGCGCCCA
>CAYXQV010000149.1:0-6462 GCA_964467505.1 uncultured Hyphomonadaceae bacterium
TTCCGGCAAGTGAGATGCCATAGCGCGCCGTCAGCAGCGGCTCGCCAATCGCCAGCACAAGGTGGATCATCGCGACGCCGAGCAGTGCGCCGATAAGCCCCAGCAGGCCAGCTTCAGCCACCAGGAGAAAGAAGATATGGCCCGGCCGCGCCCCGGTGGCGCGCAAGATCGACATCTCCCTGCGCCGCTCATTCAGGCTGGTCAGGATCGAGGTGAGGATGGACACAAGCCCGACCGCCACCACGAAGAGCGAGACCGCCAGCAGGGCGCGCTCTGCGACCGCGGTCACGTCCCACAATTGCGCCAGTGCGACGCCGGGAATGATGGCGAGCAGGGCCTCGCGGCGATGGGTGTCGATCTCGCGTTTCGTGCGGAGCACCGTGGCGCGACTTTCCAGCCCGACAAAGACCGCTGTCACGGTTTTCGGCGTCAGGTCGAAACTGCGGATCATGTCCTCGCTCAGCGTATCGGAAAGCGGATTGCGCGTGCCTGTTTCCCAGCCGACATGAATGGCCGTGATCGCTTCGAGCGAGACATGGATGGTGCGGTCCACCGGCGTGCCGGTCGGCTCCAGGATGCCGGCGACTCGGAAGGGCCGGTCTTCGTGTTTCTGCAGCCCGGCCCGGCCCAGCCCATGCGATAGCACCAGCGGCGTGTCCAATTCATAGCCGAGCTTGCGGGCCACCTCGGCGCCGATGACGGCGTCGAAAAGGTCATCGAACCGCTCACCGCGAGCAAGTGCGAGCGACGCGTCATCGCCATATTTGTAGCGGTCGAAATAGTCCGCGGTGGTGCCCATCACGCGGTAGCCGCGATGGCTGTCGCCCAGCGAGATCGGCACGGTCCAGGCCACATCCTCGCGCTCGCGCAGCCAGTCATAGGTCGGCCAGGAAATCTCCGCTGTCGCATCGCCGAGCCGGAAGACCGAATACAAGAGCAGGTTCACCTGTCCCGAGCGCGCCCCGACAATCAGGTCGGTGCCGGAAATCGTTGCGCTGAATCCCTCCCGGGCGCCATGGCGCGCCTTGTCGACACCGAGAAAAAGCGCCACCGACAAGGCTACTGCAAGGATGGTCAGGAGCGCCGAGCCCTTGCGGTTCATCAGGCTTGCCCATGCCAGCGAAAGGATCGATCCCATCAGGCCGCCTCGGAATTGCGCAGGCCGGTATTTATCCCGGCAAGATCCACCGCGCGGTCGAATTGCGCAGCCAGTGACGCGTCATGGCTGACAAACAGCAGGGCCGCGCCGCTGCGTATCGCTTCTTCGGACAACAGTTCGATGAACCTGTCGCGCGTGTCGGCATCAAGCGCGGAGGTCGGCTCGTCGGCAATCACCAGGCCCGGCTTGCCGATCAGCGCGCGCGCGGCGGCGACGCGCTGCTGCTGGCCGACCGACAGGTCCATCACCCGGCGCGAGAGAATCTCCTCATCGTCGAGCCCGAGCCGGGCGAGCAGGCGCCGCGCCTCTGCCTGCGGATCATCCCCGGCGGCGCGGCGACGGGCCTTGGAGAAGCGCACGGGCAGGGTCACGTTTCCGACCACCGAGAGATAGGGCACCAGGTTGAACAGCTGGAAGATCACGCCGAGATGGTCGGCGCGCACACGGTCGCGCGCGGCACTGCCCAGCGTCGACATCTCGTGGCCAAGCACCTCGATCCGGCCGGCCTGGGGCTCCAGCACGCCGGCAATCAGCCCGAGAAGTGTCGATTTTCCTGAACCCGAAGGCCCGCGCAGGAACAGTCGCTCGGCACGCTCCAGCCGGAAGCTCCCGATGTCCAGCAGCGGCGCTCCGCTTTTCGACCAGTCAAACCGAAGACCTTCCAGGACAATGGCAGGTGCTTGCATCTGTCGATCAGTCGCGGGTCAGGCTCGTGCGCGACGCGTCTAGCGTGGCGGCATTCTGGCTGGCACCTGCAATGAAGACCGCATCGATTTCCTCAAGATCGTCATAGGTATCAAACAGCCTGATCTCGATGGCGTCCAGCGCGTCCGGGCGCGCGCACCGGAAGGAATAATCAAGGGCCGCCTCGCCGTGATCACCGCTGTAGCTGAACACGACATCGCTGCCGGAAAAGATACACGCCGCGTCAACTGGCAAGCTGACCGCGCCCAGCGGATCCTGCAATTTCAGGCGTGCCTGATCCATCAGTGCGGTTTGCTCGTCGGTTTCGGGTGCAGCTTCCGGCAGGCCGAAGGAGTCGAGCGGGGCCTGCAGCGAGATGGTCAGGTCATTGCCCTCCAGGACGGCGGCAAGCTCGCCAGTCCCGTGCACATGCGCCTGCCCGCCAGCCATCTCATCGTCATGATCCTCGTCGCTGGCATGCGCGTCGTGGTCGTCGTCCTGCTCGACAGCGGCGTCTTCGCGGTCCTCAGGATCAACGCCCCGGATTTCGCCGCCAAGCTCAGCGCCGCGCGCATCGCCAGCGGGTGTGCCGGCATCAACCGGCGCCGGGTCGTCGGAACTGTCTGCACCTCCGCAGCCTGAGAGTGCCATGAGGTACGCGGCCGCCACCCAGCCGACCGTGCGGGAAAACCTGAAATCCGTCATCATTGCTCCTTGCCCGTCCAGCCTGCTGGCATCATGGCACACGTCGTGGTCTGAAAAAACACCTTCACGCCAGACCGCTTGCGATACTATAACACGTGCTCGTCATTCAAGGTGTGAATTCCCGTAAAGGCAGGGCGGGCCGTCCAGCACCGTCTCTCACCAACACTTGCAGCCAGAAAGCCAGTCGCCCATGTGGACGCAGATCCAGGCGCCATTATTCTTCGGCCTCATCGCGGCCTTTGTGACGAGCCTCGGCCTGATCGCCGTGGCGCAGCGTGCGGAATGGACGCAGCGCCATGCCAACCTGTTCGGACTCGCTGCTGGCGGCATGCTGGTGACGCTCACAGTGCTGCACATCGCCCCGGAGGCATTTGCGCGCACCCCGAACGCGCCGATCTGGCTGCTTGGCGGGTTTCTCGGCGCGCTGATCCTCAGCCATCTCGTGCGCGCTCTGCCCGGCAGGCGCGGCTCTGGCGAGCGGCCCGTGGACGCCCTGACGCCGCTGGTCGCGATTGCCATGCACAGCTTCATCGACGGTGTGGTTTATGCGGTGACCTTTGCGGCAAGTTTCGAGTCAGGGGTCTATGCGGCGCTGGCGCTGATCCTTCATGAGTTCCCCGAAGGCGTGATTGCATTTGCGATTCTGCGGCGGGCCGGTGCGGGCAACAGGGCAGCCTTCGTCTGGGCATTCCTTGCGGCGGCTGCGACCACTCCGCTCGGCGTCATCGCGTCATCGCCGATCATGTTCACCCTTGGTGAGGCGCGGATCGGGGAGCTTTACGCACTCTCGGCAGGGCTGTTGCTGTATGTCGCGACGGGTCCGCTGCTGGCTCCGGCGCGCGACACCGCCCCGCTGCGCGGTCTCGGCGCAATCGCAACCGGCGTCGTTGCGGCGATCGGCCTGATGGCACTGCCGCTGGCGCACATGGGGCACGGACATGACGTTCATGAGCCGCACGATCATGGCGCCCATCCACAAGAGCGTGTCTTCAGATGACAGGGCCTGCGCACGCCGGCATTTTCAGGGTTTTCCTGCTCGTGTCTTTCGCGCTGCTGATTGCCCTGCCCAGCGCTATTGCCCACCCTGCCGACGAGCTTTGTGGGCCCGGCAGTGAGCTTGACCGCGAACTCTGCCGCGCGCTGTCAGAGCTTGACAGCGGCGACAGCGCAGCCGGTGCCGACGAGATCCGCGATGAAATCGTGCTGGCAGATGTCGCGCGCAGCCGCGTCGAAATGCTTGCCGTCTACGCCCGGATCGGCTTTCAGCACATCCTGCCGGGCGGGGCGGATCACATCCTCTTCGTCCTGGCGATCTTTCTTTCAACCCGGCGCATCGGCGCGCTGGCCTGGCAGGTTTCAGCCTTCACGCTGGCGCACACAGCCACGCTTGCGCTCGTAGCAGGCGGGGCAATCGCGCCCTCGCCGGCGATCGTCGAGCCATTGATTGCGGCGACGATCGCTTTTGTCGCCTTCGAGAACCTTCTGTTTGCGGATATGACGCGCTGGCGGCCGTTGGTGGTCTTCGGGTTCGGCCTCATTCACGGGATGGGTTTTGCCGGTGCCTTTGGCGAGCTTGGCCTTGCGCCGGGACTGTTCTGGACCTCGCTTGCCGGTTTCAACATCGGAGTGGAACTCGGTCAGCTTGCCGTGCTGGCGCTTGCCCTACCAGTGGGGCTGGTCGCGCGCAGGCTGATCTCGGCGAGCCGGTTGCACGCCGATATGTACCATCGCTTGTTCGTGCAACCAGTCTCGGCGTGTATCGGCGCCGTTGGCCTCTGGTGGCTGGCAACCCGCCTTCTGGCAACGGGCGGATGAAGGATCAGCTGTTGGGAATAAGCCCAGCCTCTTCGGGGTCACCGACCATGGTTTCCAGTGCCTTGCGCATCTTTCCCAGCGCCTGGTGTTCGATCTGGCGCACACGCTCCTTGGAAATGCCAAGCTGGCGACCCAACGCCTCAAGTGTCACCCCTTCCTCGCTCAGCCGGCGCTGCCGGATAATCAGGGCCTCGCGCTCGTTCAGGGCGTCCAGGGCATCGCTGATCCAGGTCTTGCGCCGGGCAGTGTCATGGGCCTCCATGACCTGCTCTTCCGGGATCGGTGACGGGTCGGCGAGCAGGTCCTGCCATTCCGCGTCGCCATCCACGCTGAGCGGGGCGTTCAGCGAGCGGTCGGAAGCCGACAAGCGCGACACCATGGACTCCACATCGCGCTCAGGCACGCCAAGATGTTCAGCCACCCAGGTGCGGTTTTCCCGGGTGATGGTGCCGTCATCTGTGTCATCGATCTTGGCGCGCAGGCGCTTGAGATTGAAGAAGAGTGATTTTTGCGAAGCCGTCGTGCCGGTTCGCACGATCGACCAGTTTCGCAGCACATAATCCTGTATCGATGAGCGCACCCACCAGGAGGCATAGGTGGAGAAACGCACCTCGCGTGCCGGCTCGAACCGGGCAGCCGCCTGCATGAGGCCGACATTGCCCTCCTGGACAAGATCCGACATTGGCAACCCATAATGGCGGAATTTCGCAGCCATCGAGATCACCAACCGCATATAGGCCGATGTCAGCTCGTGCAGTGCGCGCTCGTCGCCGTCATTGCGCCAGCGCCGTGCAAGGTCAAGCTCGTGGCCCTGTTCGAGCAGCGGTGCCTTCATGGCGCGTTTGACGAAGGCCCTGTCAGCGGTCGAATTGTTCTGAACGGATGAGGCCATCAACTTCTCCATTGTGCGAAACTCCCAGCGACACGCCGCGGTTCATCAGGTTTACGCACGCAAGGGCCTCCCGGATCACCATCGGGAAAATGCAAAGCGCCGCCCCGGAAGAGGGCGGCGCTCCAGTGTTTCCTGCCACAGATTTCCTGCGTCAGACTTTTCTCTACCGCAGACTGGCCGTCAGGCGGCCTGCTTTTTCTTGGCCAGCGACCTGGCCAGCATGTCCATGGCCGAGTCGCGATCGATTTCCTCGACGGCTGCCAGTTCGCGGGCCATGCGGTCGAGCGCGTTCTCGTACAGCTGGCGTTCGGAATAGGACTGGTCGGGCTGGTCGTCGCCGCGGTGCAGGTCACGCACCACTTCGGCGATGGAAATAAGGTCGCCGGAATTGATCTTGGCCTCGTATTCCTGGGCGCGGCGCGACCACATGGTCCGCTTGATGCGGGCCTTTCCGCCAAGCGTCTTGAGCGCGTCATCGACCAATTTCGAGCCTGCGAGGGCACGCATGCCCGACGCTTCGGCCCGATTGGTCGGCACGCGCAGGATCATCTTGTCCTGGTCGAAGGACACGACATAGACTTCCAGTTCCATGCCCGCCACGGTCTGGGTCTCGACTGCGGTCACACCTCCAACGCCGTGTGCCGGGTAAACGATCGATTGCCCCACCTCGAAGGTAAGGGTCGATTTCACCTGCGCCTTTTTTGCCATACTCTGATCCGCCTTTCTACGCATTGAGAACAAAATCCGCCCAGCCGGCGACCTTTGGAAAGCCCCGGTTGAATCGTCTCGTTCTGGTCTATTGATCGTACAAGCCGTCAGCGTATCAGATTTGCAACGATTTCTCAACACAATTGAACAGGCGTTCAGAAAGCCGGCCTTCGCGTTCTGATTGATGTTGTCGCAGCCCGGGAAACTGCTGCACCACGACGCGTGACAGCGCCGCACATGGCGGGCCGGTCGCATCTGTGCTGTCCTGCGTCGTCACAGCTTGGCGGTGAGCGCTATCATCAGGCGCCGGCCGCCTGCATGGAGGGACAAAATGGACCTGATCCTTGATCCGCTCGCGATTGCCGCGCTGATCGGCTTTGCGATTCTCCTGGCCATTACCACTGGCCTGTTTGTCTGGCTGCTGCGCAAGTCGCGTCTGCCCGGTTCCGACCAGACGGGCCACGACCGGCCCTGACCGAAACGCTGTCGCGTGGGTCAG
>CAYXQV010000150.1:0-6454 GCA_964467505.1 uncultured Hyphomonadaceae bacterium
CATCGCAATTCCATGACGCCATTTCCTCCATCGATGACATCATCGAGGATGCGCGCAACGGGCGGATGTTCATCCTCGTCGATGCTGAAGACCGTGAGAATGAGGGTGACCTGGTCATTCCTGCGAGTTTTGCGACACCTGAAGCGGTCAATTTCATGGCCCGGTTCGGGCGCGGGCTGATCTGCCTGTCGATGACCGGCGAGCGTGCGCGCGTGCTCAATCTCGACATGATGGCGCGCGACAATCGTGAAAGCATGGGCACGGCCTTCACCGTGTCGATCGAGGCGGCGCAAGGTGTGACGACTGGTATTTCGGCGGCTGACCGCGCACGCACGGTTGCCGTGGCAATCGACCCGACCTGCGACCATCATGATATCGTGTCACCGGGCCATGTGTTTCCGCTGATTGCGCGCGATGGCGGCACGCTGGTGCGCGCCGGACATACCGAAGCTGCGGTGGATATCTCGCGCATGGCGGGTCTCTATCCGGCCGGTGTGATCTGCGAGATCATGAATGATGATGGCACGATGGCGCGCCTGCCCGAACTGGTCGCCTTTTCTCAGTTGCACGGGCTGAAGATTGGCACGATTGCCGACCTGATCGCCTGGCGCCGCAAGAATGATCGCTATCTGGAGCGCCGCGTCGAGGCGCCGCTGGAAAGCCGGTATGGGGAGGGGTTCAAGACAGTCGTCTTCCGCAATGCGCTGGACAATTCCGAACATATTGCCATCGTTCACGGGCGCATCGAGCCGGGCAGGACAACGCTTGTTCGCGTGCACCGCACCGATGTGCTGGCTGACATTCTGGGAGAGCGCGGGCCGCGCCAGGGCCTGGTGGAGGCGGCAATGAGCATGATCGCACAGGCCGACGAGCCCGGCGTGATCGTATTTGTCAACACGATGCAGCCAGATGCGCTTGCCAGCCGGCTTGGCGCCAAGAATGGCGCGCCCCCCGATCCCCACAGGCCGCTGCGCGAATACGGAATCGGCGCACAGATACTGCGCGAGCTCGGCGTTTCGAAAATGGTGTTCCTGTCTGATACCGCGCCGACACGTGTCGCCGGGCTTGACGGATACGGCCTGACCATAGAGGGCTGGCGCCGGCTCAATAAGCAACAAGAAGACCAGACATGACCGACCGCGTCCTCGTCGCGACCTCGCGATATTATGAAACAATTTCCACCGAGCTGGAAGCAGGCGCGCAGGCTGTGCTGGATGCTGGCGGGGTCGTCTGGGAAACGATTGTCGTGCCCGGCGCCTTCGAGGTGCCCGGCGTGATCGCGATGGCCGCTGACAGTTCACGCTTTGACGGCTTTGTTGCCCTTGGCTGCGTGATCCGTGGTGAGACCTCCCACTATGACTATGTCTGCGGCGAGAGCGCACGTGGCCTGATGACCCTGGCTGTCGAGCGGCGCCTGGCCATCGGCTACGGGATCCTGACGGTTGAAAACCAGGACCAGGCCTGGGTGCGCGCCGACCGCCAGCAGAAGAACAAGGGCGGGGATGCCGCCGAAGCCTGCCTGTCGATGCTGGCGATCCGCAAAAAATTCGTGCGATGAACGAGGCCCGAAAGCTGCCCTTCGAAGTGATCCGGGCCCGCCGGGCCGGTGCCCGGCTGGCGGCCGTGCAGGCGTTGTACCAGATGGAGCAGACCGGGCGCTCTGCGGGTGCGGTTGTGCGCGAATTCATGGAGGACCGGCTGGGTTTCGGGCCGGAAGGCGAACCTGTGGAGGAGGCCGACCCCGACCTCTTCCGTGCGATTGTCGAAGGGGTGATCGCCCGTCAGGAAGAGGTGGATGGCGCGATTCTGGCGCGCCTGGCCGACGGCTGGAAACTGTCGCGGCTGGATGCGACAAGCCGGGCGATCCTGCGCGCAGGTGCGGGCGAATTCCTTGCGCATCCGGAACTCTCCACAGTGATCATCATTGATGAATATGTCTCGCTTGCCCATGATTTCTTCGAGGCCGGCCAGGAGGCGAAATTCATCAATGCCGTGCTTGAGAAAGTCGGCAACGATCTGCGGGCCTGAGCCGATCGAACAGAAGCACTTTTGTCTTGCCGTTCTTCGTGATAGCTTACTCCTGTTGATATTCAGGAAAACAATCAGAAAACGGATCGGGAGGCATTCATGGCCGATGGCGAAGACGCGGGCACGCAGACCCACTTCAAGACCTTTGCAGACAGCACGGCGGATGACTGGGCCGTTATCGTCGGTCATTCCAAAGCGTTCAACAAGGGGCTGGCCGGACGGGTCATCGGGCACCTGAAACTGCTCGACGGGGATTTCGGCGGCTTTCCCGTCGATCGCCTGGAACACAGCCTGCAAACCGCCACGCGGGCGATGCGCGCCGGACACGACGAGGAATACATCGTCTGCGCGCTGCTGCACGATATCGGCGATACGCTGGGCAGCTACAACCATCCCGACATTGCCGCAGCGGTGCTCAAGCCGTTTGTCAGCGAGCAGAACCTCTGGATGGTGCAGCATCACGGGATATTCCAGGGCTATTATTTCTTCCACCATCTCGGGCTTGACCGCGACATGCGCGACCAGTTCCGCGGCCATCCGCATTTTGAATATACCGCGCAGTTCTGCCATCTCTATGACCAGACAGCGTTCGACGGCGACTATGACACCGCTCCGCTTGAAACCTTCATCCCGATGGTCGAGCGGGTGTTTGCCGCGCCGAAGAACTCCATGTATCTCAAGGCGATGGAGAACGGCGAATAGCTCGCGCTGCGGGCCCTTGACCTGCGTCAACTCTGCCGGCTGGCCGCGTGGCTATACTGGCCTTTGACGCAGCCAGGGAGACTTCACGATGGGTCGATCGCGCAGATGCATGTCGGCGACGCTCGCCTGCCTGGCCATGATAGGCCCGCTGGCAGCAGCCGGGTGCTCGCCAGACCCGACATCCGGACAGGGTTTCACGCTGCCGCCCGGTGATGTGGCGGCGGGCGAGCGGGCATTTACCCGGCTTGGCTGCAATTCCTGTCACGAAGTGGCCGGGCGCAATGATCTGCGCGATGACAGCGCACCGCAGATGTCGGTCCCGCTTGGCGGCCCGACGCGGCGGGTCTCGACCTATGGCGAGCTTGTGACCTCGATCATCAATCCGTCACACCGTATCGCGGAGGGTGCCGGAAAGGATGTCACTGATCCGGCCGGCGGCTCGCGGATGCGCGACTATAATGACCTGATGACGATCAGCGAACTGGCCGACCTTGTTGCCTTCCTGCAGGCGCAATACGACCTGGAGTTGCCACGGCCGACGCCATACCCGCCTTATTATCCCGAGCCCTGAAATGCAGCCCGCCCGCCAGAATGACGCTCTGGCGCGCTCGACGTATCGCCATCGCCAGGAAAGGAACGCCAAATGACTGACAGCACGCCCGCCATCGCCTATCGAAGACTGATGGTCCCGGTGGACATGCGCCATAAAGGCCAGTCGGACCAATCGGTGCGCACGGCTTGCGCACTTTCGGCCGCAAGCGGCGCCGAGCTGATCATGATGACAGTGGCAAATCCGCTGGGCACACACCTCGCAGACACACCAGACAAGCAGAAAGAGGCATTCGAGGCCTGGACGGCGGAAATGTCTGGCGAACTGGGCTGCGAATTGACGCCTGCCTTTCGCAGCCATGAATCGCCCGAAGCTGCCATCCTCCAGGAAACCCGCGAGCGGGGCGTGGACCTGATCGTCATGGCCTCGCATGATCCGCGGCTGAGCGACCATCTGTTTGGCTCGCATGCCTCCCACATCGCGCGCGATGCGCCCTGTTCGGTGCTTGTGGTGCGGTAGACCGGTGTCGTCGGCGGACGTGTTGACTGGAAAGAGGCGCCGGGGCAGGGCCGGCCTCCACCATTGTTCTCGCAGGCTGCTGAAAAGCCTGTCTTCAGGTTTTCCTCGCCCTTCGACTTCTCTCACCGATGAGGCCCGCGTCTCAAAGCCTCATCGAAGAGGAGCGGGCTGCCGAGCCCTCGTCTCGAAGGATGGACCGCGTGGCCTGAATTCACAACAGCGTGTCAGGCCGAAACGGGTTGCGCGCGGGCGATCAGCCCTTCATGCCCTCGGCCACGCGCGCGAAGATGTTTCCGCCGTGGCCAGCGCCCGATTCAAAGTGCTCCTGGTGCGAGCGGTCAGTGATCTCGCCCCATTTTGCGGCCACAGCCTCAGCTGTCAGTGCCTCGCCCGTCGCAACAAACGCCCCTTTCGTTTCGACGATTTCAGCCATCGAGAAGGCGCCTGCAGCTGCCGACAGGATCACCCCGGTCGGAGCATCTTCCTTCACCAGGTTGATAACGCCCGGCGTGACATATTCCGGCTTCAGCTGCTCCAGCATCTGCTCGTTCATCAGCCCTTCGGTCATGCGCGTGGCCGCGATCGGGCAGACGGCATTCACGTGGATATTGTTCTTGGCGCCTTCGATCTTGAGCGTGTTCATGAGACCGATCACGCCGAGCTTGGCGGCGCCATAATTGGCCTGCCCGAAATTGCCGTAAAGACCGGTGGAGGATGTTGTCACGACGAGCCGACCGTAATTCTGCTCCTTCATGATGTCCCAGGCCGCCTTGAAAGGCTTCACCGAGCCCATCAGGTGGACGTCCAGCACAAAAGCGAAATCATCCAGCGTCATCTTGGTGAAGGACTTGTCGCGCAGCACACCTGCATTGGCGATGATGATGTCGATCCGTCCATACTCCGACATCGTGTCTTCGATCATCTTCGCAACACCGGCATCGTCGGTCACCGATGAGCCGTTCGCAATCGCCTGCCCGCCGATGTCGCGTATCTCGGCAACGACCTTTTCCGCCGCCTCGGAATTGCCGCCCGAGCCATCGACCGAGCCGCCAAGGTCATTGACGACGACCTTCGCGCCGCGCCGGGCGAGTTCAAGGGCATGAGCGCGGCCAACACCGCCGCCTGCGCCTGTGACAATGGCGACGCGATCATCGAAACGGATTTCGGACATGGCGAGAAACTCCCTGGAAGTCTGATATGGAAACCCTGCTTCACCATCCGTTGACGTGAACGTCAAGTATTTCGCGAGGGCAGGCGCGTTTGCCGCTTGCCCGGCGCCGGTCGGTCGTTAAGGTAAAGTCTGGTTCTATCGTATTTCAGGGAGGAAGACAGATGCTGGCCTATGTAACACTCGGCACGAATGACAAGGACAAGGCGCTTGCCTTTTATGACGCATTCATGCCGGCGCTTGGCGCCAAACGCCTGTTCGACAATGAACGGCTGTATTTCTACGGAACGGGCCAGGGCGCGCCGATGCTGGCGGTTGGCGGGACCTATGACGGCGAGACGGCGACCTGCGGAAACGGCGTGATGGCGGCGCTGGCCTGCCCGGACCGGGAAGCAGTCGACAAGGCCTACCAGGCGGCGCTTGATGCCGGCGCAGTTGATGACGGCCCGCCCGGAGAGCGCGTGCCAGGCGTGTTCTATGGCGCTTATTTCCGCGATCCGGACGGCCACAAGATCTGCGTGTGCAAATTCGGCTGAGCCCGGCGCGGGAGGAATGAAAACATGCTGGCCCGCTCCCTGTGAGCGGGCTATTGCATTTCCGGGTCGGTGAGCGTGGAGTTCTTGTGGCATGGAATGGGGCTGGGACAATGCGCGCGCGCTGGTCGGGATTGCCCTGATCTATGCGATTGCCTGGGCGCTGTCGGAGCGGCGCTCGGTTTTCCCGTGGAAGCTGGTGCTCGGCGCAACTGCGATGCAGTTCGGATTTGCGCTGGTCCTGTTTGGCGTGCCGGTTGTCCGCGAAGCCCTGTTCAGGGCAAATATCCTTGTCGATGCGCTCGAAAGTGCGACGCGGGCGGGCACCGGTTTCGTCTTCGGCTATGTCGGCGACAACCAGGCGGCCAGCGCGATCATGACCGGCGACGCGCCGCCGCTCTTTTTCTTCCAGATCCTGCCGATTGTGATCGTCGTCGCCGCGCTGTCGGCCATGCTGTGGCACTGGCGCATCCTGAGATGGATCACCAAGGGGTTCGCGCTGGTGTTCCGCAGGCTGATGGGTATCGGCGGTGCGACCTCTCTGGCGGTCTCGGCCAATGTGTTCATGGGCATGACCGAAGCGCCGGTCCTGGTAAAGCCATACCTGAAGGGCATGACGCGCTCGGAACTGTTCATCCTGATGGTGTCGGGCTTTGCCACCATCGCCGGCAGCGTGCTGATCATCTATGTGACATTCCTCGAGCCGGTGATGGACCAGCCGCTGGCGCAATTGCTGACGGCATCCTTCATGGCCGCGCCGGCGGCGGTGGCGCTCGCCCTCGTCATGATTCCGGAAACGACCGGGAGCGCTGAGCGGACCCACGAACCCGATTTCCAGTACCAGTCGACCATGGACGCGTTTGCCACGGGTGCGTCGGATGGTCTCAGGATCGTGCTGAACATCGCGACTATGCTGATTGCGGCGCTGGCTCTGCTCTACCTCGCCAACGGCCT
>CAYXQV010000151.1:0-6447 GCA_964467505.1 uncultured Hyphomonadaceae bacterium
CCCCTTTCTTTCAGCGTGACGGCTCCAGACCTTTCACGCAACTGACCACCCCTTGGGCATCGCGTATAACAGATGGCGGCATGGCTGGCAGCCGCATTTCGCAGATGCGCCCCAGCACGGGTGTGATTTCACGCCGCCGCCACTTCGTCACCCATCGCCGGCGCCTTGCCAAGGATCATGTCGGCAGCCTTTTCGGCGATCATGATGGTCGGCGCGTTGGTGTTGCCACCGATCAGTGTCGGCATCACGGACGCATCGACGACGCGCAGGCCTTCGACCCCGCGCACACGCAGGCAGGCATCAAGAGGCGCACGCGCATCGCTGCCCATCCGCACCGTGCCGACAGGATGGTAGATCGTCTCCCCGGTTTCGCGGACATAGGCATCGATCTGCTCATCGCTCTGCACATCGGGTCCCGGCAGCATTTCTGGCCCGCGCAGGTCGTCAAGACCCGCCTGCGCACAGATCTCGCGGACCATCCTTACCGATTGGCGCATGGCACGGCGGTCTTCCCGGGTTGAAAGATAGTTCGGATCGATCGCCGGGTGGTCGAACGGATCGCCCGATCGCAGGCTAAGCGTGCCGCGGCTTTCGGGCCGCAACTGGCAGGCATGCACGGTAAAGCCGTCCTTCTTCACCTCGACACGGCCATGATCGATCATGCAGGCATTCACGAGATGAAGTTGCAGGTCCGGCCGGTCGAGGCCCTCTCGCGACTTCAGGAAGGCGCCCGCCTGCAGGAAATTGTCCGCACCCGGCCCGGTCTTGCTCAGCAGATAGCGCAGGCCCACGCCGAGCTTTTTCAGCCCCGCCTGCTGGGAATAGGCCGACAGTTTCCGGGTCATCTCATGCACGACAGTCACATCAAGGTGGTCCTGCAGGTTTTCACCGACATCAGGGCTTTCAACCAGGGGTGTGATGCCATGAGGCGTCAGTCTGTCCGGGGCCCCGATCCCGGAAAGCATCAGCAGCTGCGGCGACTGCACCGCGCCGGCGCACAAGATCACCTCGCGCGCCGCATGCAGCATGTCCGGTATGCGCCCCTTGCCCTCGACAAGCTCCACGCCGCTGGCGCGCCCGTTTTCCATCGTGATGCGCGTGACCTGCCCGGTGGAAATCACGGTGAGATTGCTGCGCGCGCCGACAATCGGCCTGAGATATCCGAACGAGGCGCTCCATCGCTCGCCATTGTGGATCGTGCGCTGGTACGGGCCGACGCCCTCCTGGCTGGCACCATTGAAATCAGGCGTAAAGGCGTGGCCTGCCTGCTGGCCCGCCTCGATGAAGGCCTCGAAGAGCGGCGAATTCAGCGGGCTCTGCGAAACGTGAAGCGGGCCCGCGCCGCCATGGAAGTCGTCTTCGCCGCCCTCATAGGTCTCCGAGCGCCTGAAATAGGGCAGCACATCGGCAAAGCCCCAGCCTTCGAGCCCCATTTGCCGCCACTGGTCGTAATCGCGGGCATGGCCGCGGATATAGATCATGCCGTTGATCGAGGAGGAGCCGCCCCAGCCACGCCCGCGCGGCCAGTAAAGCCGGCGGTCATTCATGTGCGCCTGCGGCTGCGTGTCGAAGCCCCAATTATAGTCATTCTCGCCCTTCAGAAGCGAACCGACGCCTGCAGGCATGCGCACGAGCAGCGAATTGTCCTTCTTTCCCGCCTCCACCAGGCAGACGCTGACCTGCGGATCGGCGCTCAGGCGATTGGCCAGGACGCAGCCGGCACTGCCCGCCCCGATGATGATATAGTCAAATTCGCGCCTGTCGGGCATGCCCTTCTCCCTGTGATGTCTTCTTGGAACGTCTCGGAAAACAGACTGGCCGGGTGTGGGCGATGCGGCAACCATTTATGAACGGATTGCAGGTAATCCACACGCATTAGCGCTCGGGCGGTGCGCGTTCTGAAAGGACCCAGATCGAAATGAGTGCTGCCCGCATACTGACCGACGCCCAGCCCCCCATTCCCCGACCGCAGAAGGACCGGCGCCTCCACAAGCGCGTCGCAATCAGGCTGCCGGGGCGCTTCCTCAATGAAATGAGCGAGGAATATGCCTTTACCAGCGCCGATGTCTCGTGCGGCGGCGCACGCCTTCGCAGCGCCGAGAGAGTGCCGGTCAATGCCCGCATCGTGTGCTATTTCGAGGAACTTGGCCGGGTGGCATGCAAGGTTGTGCGCCCGTGCGAGGACGGCTTTGCCGTGGCCTTCCTGACAACAACGCACAAGCGCGAAAAGCTTGCCGACCGCCTGACGTGGCTGGTCAACCGGGAGGCCCTGGAACTGCGCGAGGAACGTGCCACGCCGCGTTATGACACCGCCGGCCCTGCGATTGTCCGGCTGTCCGACGGCACCACCCTGCAATGCCGCGTCAAGGATATCTCGCTGACAGGCGCTGGTCTTGAAGCGGTAACGCGCGCGCCGATGATCGGCGAAATGGTGACGGCCGGCACACTGAGAGGCGAGGTCGTGCGCTCGCAAGGCCGCCAGTTCGGCATTCGCTGGATCGTCTGAGGCGGCCTGCCTGCGCGCTATTTGCCTTTCCAGTTCGGCTTGCGCTTCTCGGCAAAGGCGCGCGGGCCTTCGATGAAATCCTCGCTCTTGAGCATGTCCATCACGGCCGGGTATTTCGTCTCGAAGGCGTCCTTGTAGCTGGCAATGTCGAGCCCGGCCATCACCGCCTGCTTGGAGGCGCGGATGGACATCGGGCTGCATTCCATGATCAGGCCGGCCCAGCGCCGGGCGGCATCCATCAGCTCGCCCTGAGGCACCACCTCGGCGACAAAGCCAAGCTCCTTGCCCTCTTGTGCCGGCACATGGCGGCCCGTCAGGATCATGCTCATCGAACGCTTCAGGCCGATCTGTCGCGGAAGGCGGTGCAGCCCGCCGGCAAGCGCGGCAAGGCCGACCTTCGGCTCGGGCAGGGCGAAACGCGCATTGTCGGACGCCAGGATGATGTCGCAGGCAAGTGCAATCTCGAACCCCCCGCCCATGGCGACACCATTGACCGCGGCAATCACCGGCTTGTCGAGATCATAGCGCGCTGTCAGCCCGCCAAAGCCACTCTCGACCCGAAACATCTCCCCGCCCTCGGCCTGGTAGCGCAGGTCATTGCCCGCCGAGAACGCCTTTTCTCCCGCACCCGTGATGATCGCGACCCATAGATCGTCATTGGCGGCGAAGTCATCAAAGATCTCGCCAAGCTCCTTGTTGGCCGGAGGATGCAGGGCATTCATCTTCTCGGGTCGATTGATTTCGACGACGAGAAGATTGCCCTCTGCCGTCGCCTTGCAAAATTCCCGGTCTGCCATCTTGTCCTCCTCCTGCCGCCAACACGGCGACTGTTTGCAATTGTCTGACCAGACAAGCCCCAGCCTGCCCGTAAATCAAGACAGGACGTAACGTCATGGAGCGAACCTTGCCGCTTGCCCCCGCGGCGGGATCGAGCGGCCATTCTGGCGCAGGTGTGTCAATGGCGCTGTCTGGAAAACTCGCGCGGCACCACAAGCTGAAGCAGGTTCAGTCCGTTGGCGTGTCGTCGACGACCCGCGAAGGCTCCAGCAATTGCGACTGGAAAACATCGCGCGGCAGTGTGCCTGGCGGGCAGGTCAGATATTGCGCGCGTGCCACGGGCGGGAGGGCGCCAGACTGCGGCACCTGCGAGGAGCGCAGCAGCCAGGCCATGACAAACATCAGCGCGATCAGGGACCCGATCATCGCAATCGTGCCAGCCCCGCCGGCCTGTGAGCCTGAAAGTGTGGCCGGGCCGGGCGTGAGCGTGGCACGCGCGCTAAGCTGCGTTGTCGCTGCCGGCGTCCTGGATGGCGTCCGCAAAGGCGGCGCAGGCGGCGAGGTGGGCGGCGCAGCCGGCGGTGATGGCTCGACAGTCTTGCCGCGGCCCTGCGCAACCGGGGACGTAGCCGCAATGGACGCAGCGCCAGCCTCGCTGGCCGGCTTTTTCTGTCCCGGTGGGGTGCCCTTTACCGAAAGGCGGTCATCAGGGTGCGCCTTGCGCCATTCTTCCTGGGCGTCCTTGTCCTTGGTCGCAATCAGCAGCCAGTCCTTCAGGTCCCTGCGGCCCTGGAATGTCTCCAGCCTGGCCACGATGTCGAACCAGCCCTGCGTATTGGTGCGGGTGGTAAAGCCCTTCAGGTCATGCAGGTCGTCGACGGAATAGGGATCATAGGGCTTCACATCGTCCAGCGCCGCCTGGATGAACGGATACTCTTTCTCCTCATCCCTGGCCAGCGAATAGCCCTGCGCCGCTGCCCCGCGCACGAAATTGGATTTGGCCGCATCCTTCGACCAGAGCACCAGCATCGCGGCCGAGCGTTCGATCGCGCGCGCTTCCTTTGCATCGAACACGTCATCCTCGGCCTTGGCGTCATACCAGACCCGCATTCGCATCGAACGAAGCCGCCGGGCCACCAGCTTCGCCATTTCGCGGTCCTTTTCCTTTGTTGGCGCGGCGACCAGGAAAATGTCGTAACTCATTGCCATCCCTCGCAAAGCGATTTGCCCCAGCCTACTTGCACAACACGTTTTCACCAACAGATTCAGCAGGCAGGCGAAGTCTGCGGGTGGTATTCGGGCGCAGATCGTTTATTCCGCGTGCCGACAAGGACCGGTCACCCCTTCCAGGAGAGGCAGTATGGGCTTCAAATGCGGCATTGTCGGACTGCCCAATGTTGGCAAGTCGACACTTTTCAACGCGCTCACCAAGACAGCGGCCGCGCAGGCGGCAAACTATCCGTTCTGCACGATCGAGCCGAATGTCGGAGAAGTGGCCGTGCCCGAACCACGCCTGCAGGAACTCGCGCGGGTGGCAGGGTCGAAGGAGATCGTCCCGGCGCGGATGAACTTCGTCGATATTGCCGGGCTCGTGGAGGGCGCATCGAAGGGTGAGGGGCTCGGCAACCAGTTTCTCGCCAATATCCGCGAGACCGACGCTGTCGCTTATGTCCTGCGCTGTTTCGAGGATGATGACATCACCCATGTGGCAGGCCGGATCGATCCGATTTCCGATCTTGAGACCGTCGAGACCGAGCTGATGCTGGCGGATCTGGAGAGCCTGGAAAAACGCCGCGTCAACCTGGAGAAGAAGGCAAAATCCGGTGAGAAGGACGCAAAAGCCCAGCTCGGCCTGATCGATCTCGCCCTTGCCGAGCTTCAGGAGGGGCGGCCCGCGCGCAAGGCTGACATCGCGCCTGATGACCGCAGGGCCTGGAACATGCTGCAGCTTCTCACCGCCAAGCCTGTCCTCTACATTGCGAATGTCGACGAGGACTCAGCGGCGCAGGGAAATGCCCATTCCGACAAGGTGGTGGCAAGAGCGCGCGAAGAAGGTGCGACCTGCGTGGTGATTTCCGCGCAGATCGAATCCGAGCTCGCCACGCTGGAAGATGAGGAACGCGCCGATTTTCTCGAATCGCTCGGCCTGGCGGAAGCCGGCCTCGAACGGCTCATCCATTCGGGCTATGACCTGCTTGACCTGCAGACCTATTTCACCGCCGGTCCGAAGGAGTCGCGCGCCTGGACCATCCGCAAGGGCGCGACCGCGCCGCAGGCTGCCGGGGTCATCCATGGCGATTTCGAGAAGGGTTTCATCCGCGCGGAGACCATCACCTTCAGTGATTATGTGGCCCATGGCGGCGAAACCGGGGCCAAGGAAGCCGGCAAGATGCGCGTCGAGGGAAAGGAATATGTCGTCCAGGACGGCGATGTGATGCTGTTCCGCTTCAATGTCTGATCACAGGCCGCGCGGACGGAAAAACTTGAACGCACGCTCACGGGGCACCATTTCAGTCCCAGACGAAGCGCAGCCGATATATCCCATGCTGCCGATGATCCGGGGTCTGGCCGGTCGCGCAAGTCGTCTGTCATCCTGTCTTACAAAGGAGGGATCGAAAGATGACACATGATACAGAGAAGCTGGCCGAAAGCCTCTTCAAGGGCGCCAACCTGGTTTATGTGCGCCCGCTGGCGATGGACGAGCTGGAGAATATCCTGCCGGCCAATGCCATTGAACAGCTCGACGTGAATGACGACCTGTTCGCCGTACATGATGCCGATGGCAACCGCCTCGCCATCATCGAAGGGCGCGACGCCGCGTTCGCCGCCGCCGAGGCGCACGAATTGCAGCCAACCAGCCTGCACTGAGGCCTTTCCTCTCCGGTCGCGCTCATTTGGCCGCTGGAGTTTTCGCCAGAATCGGGCGTGTAAAATTTCCCGCTGCGCCGGGAACCTTGCTCAGGCCGCCTTCGATTTCTTGCGCGCCTTTGACACCTTGCCGCGTGCCTTTTTCGCGGCCCGGCGCGCATCCTGGCGACGGAAGGTTTCGGCGAGATAGCGCCCGGTCCAGCTGTCGGCGATCTGCGCAACCTCTTCGGGTGTGCCTTCCGCGACCAGTCGCCCGCCGCCATCGCCGCCTTCCGGGCCAAGATCGAGGACCCAGT
>CAYXQV010000152.1:0-6400 GCA_964467505.1 uncultured Hyphomonadaceae bacterium
TGCGCGCAGTGTCCGCAAGTGATGGACGCATATTCGATCAACGTCACCGGCGCATCCGCGGCGCCAATGCTCATATCTGCAAGCCCGCTGCCAGATGCAGCAGCGCCGCCATCACTGCCAGCGGCATTGCCACAGCCCACCATCAGGAAGACGGCGGGAATGACGGCGGTCATTATTGTTCTGATACGGAGCATGGTCATGACTTTCTTCCAAAGCGTGAGTCGGCGAGGTTTCCAAATCCTTAACGGCGCAGGCCCCGCCGCAGGCAGGTGCTATCTGTCTGCCGATAGCACAGCCTTGCCCAGTGCAACAATTGCGGCGCGCAGGGCAGGGTTCTCGATCGGCTTCACGCCATCTTCAAGCCAGGACAGTTCCTGCGGCGAAAGCGTGCGGGGAGGATTTTTCCGGAGCTCCGGCTTGTTGCCCGACAGGGGGCCCTGGACGATCTTGAGCCGCGCGATGTCGCCGCCGGCCGCCACGGACACGCGCTGGCGAATGTCGCCCGAGCGGTGCTGGATGATCGGGGCGGCCTGGGGGATCACTCTCACCGTCAGGGTGCGCCCGGACTTGCCACCCGTGAGTTTTTCCGGCTCGCAATATTTCGCGATCCCTTCGCCGACAATCTCTGCCCAGCGCGCTTTCAGGCGCGGCAGGCCGGAGCCGGCTTCGGGCAGCGCCTTGCGCGCATATTTCGCCGCCACCCGCCCGATATCAGGCGGCGGCGGCTTGACACTACGCGCGCGGTTGTATCGCAAGGCAACGCGTGCACGCGCCTCCGCAATCGGGTCGAGGCTTGATCTGTTCACCATGGGCGCAATCTCTACGGCTTCGCGCAATTGGAGAAGAGGCCGGTGAATTCCTTTCACAAAGGTTTACAGCTTGTCCCCAGCAAGCTGTTGGGTTGGTATGATGTTCACGCCCGCGACCTGCCCTGGCGGTTGGGGCCGGCAGCGCGCGCGCGCGGCGAGCAGCCCGATCCCTACCGTGTCTGGCTGTCTGAAATCATGCTGCAGCAGACAACCATTCCTCATGCGCGGCGGTATTTCGAGGCGTTCACCGCGCGCTGGCCGGATGTCGACGCGCTGGCAACAGCCGATGACCGCGACGTGATGAGCGCCTGGGCCGGGCTTGGCTATTACGCGCGCGCGCGCAACCTGTTGAAATGTGCACGCCAGGTCGCCGCGGCCGGAGGCTTTCCCACGACGCGCAAGGGCCTGCAGGCACTGGCCGGGATCGGCCCCTACACATCAGGCGCCATCGCGGCCATCGCCTTTGGTGAGCGCGTGCCGGCTGTCGATGGCAATGTCGAAAGGGTGATGTCGCGCCTGCTGGCGCTGTCGGGTGAGTGGAAACAGCAAAAGGCCGCCATTGCCGAAACGCTTGGCGCGCTTGTGCCGGCCGACCGGCCGGGTGAATTTGCCGAAGCGATGATGGATCTTGGCGCCACACTCTGCGCGCCCAGACGCCCCGACTGCCTGAACTGCCCGCTGCAGTCACTGTGTGGGGCCCACGCGCAAGGTGACCCCGAGCGCTATCCGGCCAAGCCGAAACGGGCCTTGCAGGAGGTGCGATACGGCAGCGCACTCGTCTGTCTGGCGCGCGGAAAGGTACTGCTTGAGCAGCGCCCGGACAGCGGCCTTCTTGGCGGCATGTGGGGCCTGCCGACCAGCGAATGGACCGCCATGACGTCTGCCGCCTTGCAGGCGCCGCCGCTTGCCGGGCCGGGGGCCCACCATTGCGGCGAGATCCGGCATGTCTTCACGCACATACGCCTGACGCTGGGCGTTTTTCGCCAGGAAGGCGCCGCCGGGAATGGCG
The DNA here is from genome assembly GCA_964467505.1 of uncultured Hyphomonadaceae bacterium. Taxonomy (GTDB): domain Bacteria; phylum Pseudomonadota; class Alphaproteobacteria; order Caulobacterales; family Hyphomonadaceae; genus UBA5336. Next base: position 1,819 of record CAYXQV010000152.1, read on the forward strand.
CCGGCGAGTGGGTCGAGCTGTCGCAGGCGCGCGCGGGCCTGCCCAGCGTGTTCCGCAAGGCGCTCGACCTGGCGGTAAAAGGCTGATGCGCGCCGGGGCTATTCCAGGCCCATTTCGGAGCGGTAGCGCCGGCGCAAGAGGTCGATCGGCGCGAGCTTGCCCTTGTCTTCATAATGCCAGAACGTCCAGCCATTGCAGGCCGGCGCCTGCATGAGTTGCGCGCCGACGCGATGGATCGAACCGGTCGCTTCGCCAGTGGTGAGTGATCCGTCGACGCGGATCCGTGCGGCATGGCGCCGCCCGCGCGAGAACAGGCGATCGCCCGGCTTCAGGAAACCGTTTTCCAGCAATGCGCCGAACGGAACACGCGGTGCCGACCTGGCACCTTTCACGGTTTCCAGGTCGGCTGGCTCAAGCGGCGTGACAGATTTGAGCCGGCTGCGCGAAAGCCGTGCATATCCGCTGTCAGCCTCGATGCCGATATAGTCACGCCCGAGCGACTTTGCCGCGGCGGCTGTCGTGCCGGTCCCGGAAAACGGGTCAAGCACGAGATCGCCCGGACGGGTCGTGGCAAGCAGGATGCGGCGCAGCAATGCTTCGGGCTTTTGCGTCGGGTGGGCTTTCTTTCCCGAGCCATCCTTCAGCCGTTCGCCGCCCGTGCATAACGGGATTGTCCAGTCCGAGCGCATCTGCTTGTCTTCGTTGAACGCCTTGAGCGCATCATAATTGAAGGTGACGCGTGAGTTTTCCGAGCGGGCGGCCCAGATCAGGGTCTCATGGGCGTTCTGGAACCGCGTCCCCTTGAAGTTTGGCATCGGATTGGATTTGCGCCAGATCACGTCATTCTGGATCCAGAATCCAGTGTCCTGCAGGATCGCGCCGACGCGGAAGATATTGTGATACGAGCCGATCACCCAGATCGCGCCGTCATCCTTGAGTACCCGCCGGCAGGCTTCCAGCCATTGATGGGTGAACAGGTCATAGGCGTCGAAGCTGTCGAACCGGTCCCAGTGATCATTGACGCCATCAACCTGCGACTGGTCGGGCCGGGTCAGCCCGCCGCCGAGCTGGAGATTGTAGGGCGGGTCGGCAAAGACCAGGTCGACCGACTTTTCCGGCAGCTGCGACAGGATGGCCGTGCAGTCGCCTTCAATGATCGTGTTGCGGATCAGTTCCATCACTCTACTCCTGTCCGGCCGCCGGAATCTCCATCTCCCGATGATTTGGTTAAGGAAAGATTCCCGCCCGCCGCTCCTGTCAGCTGTCAGCGGCCAGCAGGGCGTCGCGCACGGAGCGCGCGTCATAGACATTGAGCCCATCCGGCTTCGGGCCGCTGCCAATCAGGATTTCAAGGTCATGCACCGCCTCGCGCGCCCCGCCGCCAAGGCCGATCCCGATCCCCACGCCAACGCCTGAACCATAAGATCCGCTCGACCCGCCAAGCGAGACCGAGGTCCGCCCGCCTGTGTCTTCCTCAGCGTCAGTATAGGCCCCGACCACGCGGAACCAGTCTGCGCCTTCCTCAAGCGTCACCTCGCTGGCCCGGCGCAGGGCATTGTCGCGAGCACTGGCGGCATCCCTGGCGCGATAGGACACGCGCAGCCGGTCGGACTCGATCTTCTGGACTTCGTAGCCGTAACCGCCCCGGTCATCGGCAGGGCCATAGGGCGCCGGCCCGCTGGCGCAGCCCGAAAACAACAATCCCCCCGCCAGTATGACACCCGCCACGGTCTTTTTCCCAAACGCCTCTTCGCCCATTTGAAGGCCTCCTTCATGACTTGCGGCGAGCTTATCATATTGCAGCTGGTTGCGCGCCTCACACATCCAGCAGGAATTGTCCGCCGGGCCCTTCCTGCGGGCGGAACAGGTTGGTGCGCAGCTCCGGGCGCTCTCCATCCAGGCCAAGATTGCGGGCGGCCCGGCGAAAACGTTTCGCGATGAGCTCGGCATATGGCCCACGCCCGCGCCCGCGCTCGAACCAGCGCGGGTCATAATCCTTTCCCCCGCGCATCTCCCGGATGAGGTTGACCACCCGCGCGGCCCGGTCGGGATAATGCTGCGCCAGCCATTCATGGAACAGATCCTTGATTTCTATGGGAAGGCGCAGCAGCACATATCCCGCCCAGCGCGCCCCGGCATCGGCTGAGGCCTCCAGCAGCGCTTCGATTTCACTGTCATTGAGACCTGGAATGACAGGCGCCGTCATGGCGATGACCGGGATCCCCGCTTCGCTCAGCGCTGCCATCGTTTCAAGGCGCAGCTTCGGTGTCGCTGCCCTGGGTTCCATACGGCGCGACAATTGCGGATCGAGCGTTGTCAGGGAGACGCCGACGCGTGCCAGCCCCTTTTGCGCCATCGGCGCGATGAGATCGATATCGCGCTGGATCAGGGCGGACTTGGTCAGCAGGCTGACCGGGTGGTTGAATTCGCCAAGCACCTCCAGCAGCGCCCGCGTCAGGCGCAGGCGCTTTTCCACCGGCTGCCAGGCATCTGTATTGACGCCAAGTGCGATGACGCGCGGAACATATTCCGGCCGCGACAATTCCCGGCGCAACACATCCGGGCCGTTCGGCTTGTAGAAAAGCCGGCTCTCGAAATCGAGCCCCGCTGAAAGCCCGCTATAGGCATGGGTCGGACGCGCGAAACAATAGATGCAGCCATGCTCGCAACCGCGATAGGGATTGACCGAGCGGTCGAAATGGATGTCGGGGGAACGGTTGAAACTGATCAGTGTGCGCGCCGTTTCCGCCGTCAGGCTTGTCTCAAGCCGCGCGCTGCCATCCTCCAGCGTGCCCCAGCCATCATCGAAACCCGCCCGCTGTTCGGCTTCGAAGCGCCCGGTATGGTTCGAGACTGCGCCGCGTCCACGCTGCTCGCACCGCTCGCCGGCCGCAGCGACCTCCTCGCGCGTGACCCGGCCTGCCGGGGAAAGTTTCTGCCCTGTCTTCATGCATGATATCCAAGCACAAAAATGAGAACAAAAAAAGAACTAATCGGCAGGCTTCCTGTGGATATCCCGCCACTTCTTCCAGTCTGCGGCTTCGTCAATGTCGATCAGGACCGGCAACTGGTCTGTGCACACGCGGCCATCAAGATTGGCGGCAAGGTCGGACATGGCATGCGGCCCCGACCAGCGCACGGGCGCAAACGCGCGTGCCGGATGCAATCGCTTGTTCATGGCCAACAGCCAGAACCCGCCATCGCTCGCCGGCCCGAAAACGGCGTCATGACGCGCCAGCAGCCGGAAGCTGCGCCATATCAGCGCCTGGCTTATATCCGGCGTGTCGGCACCAAGGAAAACGACCTGTCCGCGCGGTGCCTCATCAAGGCCCTTTTGCAGCCGCGCGCCAAGATCGCCATGTCCCTGCGAAAATCGGGGGAGTCGGGCCGGCCAGATGCCGCCGAGGCTTTCCGAAAGAGCGCTGTCGGGCGCTGCATAGAGGCGTGTCTGCCATCGCGGGTCGAGCGCGGCGCGCAGTGTCCTGGCCATCGTCATATGGGCGATGCGGCGCGCTTCGGCGCGTCCGGCCGTTGCGGCAAGCCGGGTCTTGGCGAGCCCTGTGCGTGGCGGCTTGGCGAATATCAGGACTGTGCGCGTGGGCATGTTCCGGCCATGATCTGGGCAAAATCTGCGGCGATGATGAAAACTTAGATAAAGGAGAGCGTGGTGAAAGCAAAACACGTCAGGGCAATCATGGCGATGGCAGGCGCACTCGTATTGCCAGCCTGTTTCGGCGCTGAGCGATCGCTGGTCGCTCCGGGCGAGGGCATATTGCCGGTGGATCACGCGATCACGCTCTGCCCGGAGGGTGAGGACTCCTGCTTCACGATGCAGGCCCGGGGCGATGGCTATGTCACGCCGCCCGACATGCGCCCCGGCGATCGCGGGACAGCGCGTTTCGCGGCGCTGATGGCGGTTGACGGTGTCCAGGTCTACATTCTCGAAATGCGCCCTGACGGTGAGCGAGAAGTTCTCCACCTGCTGGCGCGCCGGGCGGCAGGGACGTCTCGGGCGCCTGCGACGCTTGACGTTGCTGCGCCCGATTGCAGCGATCTTGCCGAAGAGGCGCGTGAGGCGTTCGAGGCGGCAGGCGGCGAGATCAGCAGCGGATTTGTCAGCACTTGCCGCTCGCCGGACATCGAATCGCTGCGCCAGGCGCTGCGTGCGACATATGGCGAGCAGCTTGGCGGCGATGACTGGTGGATCGAACAACCGAACTAGCGGGCTGCTGAAAACGCGTCTTCAGGTTTTCCTCGCCCTTCGACTTCGCCCATCCTTCGACTTCGCTCAGGATGAGGAAAACCATTGAGACTCCTCATCGAAGAGGAGCGGCGCCCTTCGACCAGCTCACCGATGAGGGCTAGCGTCCCGAAGCCTCATCCTGAGCGAAGTCGAAGGATGGGCCGCGTGACCAGGTTTTTCAGAAAGCCTGCCGGCGCCGCGCGGAGCCTTAATCATATGCCTTGGCAAGTTTTTCCGGGTTGGCGCCGAGCAGGTAGCGCGTGATCAGCCAGGCATTGCGGTAAGCCCGCCTGCGCCAGCCGTCGCGCTCGTACTTTGCGGCGCTTGTGCGCGCGGTTG
>CAYXQV010000153.1:0-6345 GCA_964467505.1 uncultured Hyphomonadaceae bacterium
TCAGGTCGGCACTGCCAACGATACCCTGCGCGACGCGGGCTTTGCCCGGGAAGCGTCGGTCGCTTTCCTCGGCAAGTCTTGCAACCGACTCAACTTCGCCGACGCTCTTCATGTCTTCCGGACCGGCGGTGCGATAACCGTACTGGCAGTCCACGAATACGGTCGCCACCAGATTGTGACCGCTGTCCAGATCGGCGTGCAGTTCATCGAGCATGTAGCGGCCGAGCTTCTCATGGTCCCAGAGGTGATGATGGGTGTCCACGATCTCGATCGCAGGCTCTATCACGTCTTCGGCAGCCGCACGGGCGAGCCAATCGAGACGGGGCGCGAAGATGCGACCATAGACCGTCGGAGTGGTGCTGCTCACAGGGACCTCACATTGCAGCCGTTCGCGGCACGCCCAACCCGGTATGTGTCGGGTCCGTTCGCAACCGCCCAGACTAGAAGTTAGCAGTGAACTTCGACCTGTGCGACCGGACGCGGCAGGTCTTCACGTACATGAATATGCGGACCCAAACCGGAGCGCATATCGGGGAGGAAATGAGCAGGTGACCGGGTAGCGTCCCGGGGCGTGGTGCAAGAATGACCTGAAGAAGGTCATCGCGCTCGAATTCGTCGAGGCTGTGGTTGCTGACACCAACCAGAAGGACCCGACACGATGACGCAAGACAGACTGACCCTGCAGCGGGTTGATGGGTGCGGGCCGGAACTAGTCTGACCGGGGAATCACATGCGTGAAGGTTTCCCCGCCGCCATCGGGGCGGCCACCGTTCTGGGATAATGTGCGGAGATAAGCGGGAGGCGAGCGACCTGCCGGTGACAAAATGTTTGGGAGAGCACAGTGCCAAGAACCATTGACCACTTTATCGACGGCGCCTTTTGCGCACCCAGTTCGGGAAAACGGATTGCGTCCCTGAACCCGGCCACCGGCGAGACCTATGCGCAGATCGCTGCGGGAGACGACAGCGACATCGACCGGGCGGTCGCTTCCGCAAAGCGTGCTGGCCCCGACTGGGCGAAGATGCGGCCAATCGCACGCGGGGCCATCCTGCAGAAAATCGCCAATGCAATTTCTGAAAATGTTGACTCTCTTGCAGATATCGAGACGGCGGAGATGGGCATGCCGCGGTCCATCTCGCACATCCCGGTGGCCGGTGCCGCCGAGTATTTCAGCTATTATGGTGGCCTCGCGCCGTCGATTCTCGGCGAGACGATACCCGTCGATGAAGGCACGTTCGCCTATACATTGTACGAGCCCTATGGAGTGGTCGGGATCATCACACCGTGGAACGGTCCGATCAACCAGGCCGCAAGAAGCGTGGCGCCGGCGCTGGCAGCAGGCAACACGGTTGTCGTCAAGCCGAGTGAGCACACTTCGGTCGCAACGGCAGAGCTCGCCAGGCTTGCGCATGAAGCGGGCCTGCCGGCTGGCGTGCTGAATGTTGTGACGGGAACCGGCGCGGATGCCGGTGAGCCGCTGGTGCGCCACCCGGACGTCGAAAAGATTGCCTTCACTGGCTCGTTAAAGACAGGCAGTCGCATCGGCGCGATTGCGGGAGAGCGGATCGTCCCCGTGACCCTGGAACTGGGCGGCAAATCTCCCGATATCGTCTTTGCAGACGCCAAGCTTGAAGTCGCGGTCCCGCAGGTGCTGTTTGGCTTCATCGCCAATTCCGGACAGATCTGCACTTCGGGCACGCGCGTCATTGTGGAACGCAGCATCCATGACGAGTTTGCCGAACAGCTTGCAAATACCGCGAAGACTATCCCTATCGGAGTAGACAAGCCGTTTCCCACGCTCGGGCCCATCGCCAATCAAATGCAGTTTGACAAGGTGCTGGGCTATTTCGAGAGCGCCCGCGCGGAGGGGGCCACGGCCATCACGGGCGGGAAGCGAGCCGAAGGCGCGGGACTTGACGCGGGTTTCTATATCGAACCGACGATCTATACGGACGTGAAGCCCGACATGAAAATCGTCAAGGAAGAGATCTTCGGCCCGGTCGGCGTCCTTATTCCGTTCGACAGCGAAGAGGAAGCCGTGGCGATCGCCAATGATACCGAATTCGGCCTTGCGGCCGGGCTCTGGTCTCAGGATGCGAGCCGGGTGCAGCGCGTCGCGGCGCAGTTGAAAGCCGGCTCGGTCTACATCAACGCCTGGAATGCAACCTCCACGGAAGTGCCAATGGGGGGATACAAACGCAGCGGAATTGGTCGGGAAAAGGGCATCGGCGCAATTCGCGACTATATGCAGTCGAAAGGCGTCATCCAGAAATTGATTTAAGTGTGCGATTGACCGGAGCGCTCAACAGGAGCCGGTCCATCGCCTTTTTCCATCTTGAGATCCAGGAGCTGTAAATGAATTCATCAATCACGATCTTCGTCGAGGCTGAAATCCCTCCCGGCAAGTGTGATGCGCTCAAACAGTGGATTTCGCGCTTTGTGGCGCACTCGGAAGCGACTGAACCGAACCTGCTTGCCTATAATTGGTACATTGATGAAGCCGGTTCACAATTGCGGATCGTTGAACGGCACGCCGACTCGGACTCGGTGGTGTTTCACAGCGGCAATGTCGCAGAGCTGTCCGGCGAGATTAACGGGCTCAGAGAGATCAGGAAGATAACGGTCCTCGGATCGGTCAATGATCAGTTGCGCAAAGGCCTCGAAAGTGCGGGCGCGGAACTTGTCATGTTGGTCGATGGCTTTACCAGATAAGCTCCCAGCCTGACAGGCTTTCTGAAAAACGGAAAGGGACTGTAACTGAGGCGCCCCCGGACATCCGCCGTTCCCGGGCTTGACCCGGGATCTGCCTTTTCCCGGCCCGCACGCGAAAGACCCCGGATCAGGTCCGGGGCGGTCGGGATAGGAATGACTGTCTTGAAACAGATGAGGAAAGCCTGAAGCGCCTGCCCGCCGTTTGCGACAACTGCCGGCTCCGGCAGGCGTTGCGAAGCGCGGGGTCGTCGATGGCGTCGTCGATTACAGGCGGAGGGAAGGCTCCGCCCGCTTTTCACGACGACGGCGGCGGACCCTCCTGAAGCGTCTCCCCGCTCATCGTTTGGTGGGCTTACCAAGCATCTCATCCGATATGATGCGCTGCATGATCTCCGAGCTGCCTTCGAAGATCTTGGTAAGGCGCGCATCGCGCCAGTAACGCTCAACAGCGTGAAGGGTTGTATAGCCCGCCCCACCGTGGATCTGGAGGGCTTCACTGGTGACGCGTTCAGCCATCTCGGCCGCGAAATATTTGACCATCGCGGACTCCTTGTTGCACGGACGTCCGCAATCTGCCTCGTGGCAGACGTGATACATCAGCTGCCGCGCAGCCTCCACTTCGGTCGCCATCGTCGCCAGCTTGAACCTTATGGCCTGAAAATCCGAGATGGGCTGGCCAAACTGGACGCGTTGCTGGGCATACTCTGTTGCATCCTCAAGCGCACCCTGTGCCAGTCCAATGGAGCGGGCGCCTGTCGCGGCCCGGGCGCCTTCCAGGCCGGATGCGATGGACTTGAATCCCCGTGACGAATTTTCCTTCTCAGGAAAGACCGGGCAACGGAACTCATCAAAGGCCAGCTCGAAGGTCTTGAACCCGAAATAACCGATCTTGGGGATCGGCGCGCCCTGAATGCCTTTTGGGAAATCTCCCGGCTCTTTCTCCACCGGGATCACCTTTATCCCGGCATGTTTGGACTGGCCCGGTTCGGTTTCGACCCGGCAGACAACATTGAGAAGATGCGCCCGGTCAGCGTATGTGCACCAATATTTATTGCCAGTGATGACCCACTCATCGCCATCGCGCACGGCCCTGCAGGAGATGGAGGAGATGTCCGAGCCAACGCCAGGTTCCGACATGGCCAGCGCGCCGAGATACTTGCCGTTCAGCATCCGGCCTATCTTTGCCCGCCGCTCCTCCTCGGTGAAGCCAGGAATGGCGCGATACATCGCATTGCCGCGCATGATAAGCGAGCCGACACTAAGCCATCCCCTGCACAGTTCTTCCACGATCAGGCAGTACTCAAAGTTTCCAAGTCCGAGCCCGCCATATTTTTCCGGAACAAGAATCCCGAAGAATCCGAGCTCCGCCATCTTGTCGATGAGATCCTGAGGAATGTCCCCTTTCTCAGGATCAAGCTTGTTGGCGAGCGGAAGAACTTCCTTCTTCACGAAGTCACGGGTCATGTCGCGCAGCATGATGCGCTCTTCTGTCCAGTAGCCTCCGCTGACCGATTCGGCTGTCATGGTGTCAGGCACGGTACGGCTCCTCCAATTCATTATTTTCAGTGCATTATAGCAACGAATTCGGTGTAATCCTGAGAGAGTATAGGACGCGCACTCCGGCACTCAATCGAAGGCTTTCGCATATCACATATTTGAATAATTGCGCGATGGAAGCCCGCGAAGCTGCAGCCAACAGGCGGACCTGGTGACCGGGCATGCCGGTCAGGATCTCCGTTCGCGGCCCCTTGGGCGTTCACATATGCGAAATCTGGCGTATCAGCGTAGCGTGGGGCAGTGAGCCCAGCCAGTCTGTTGTTTCGCGGAATCGCAACGATCAAAATCAACGTCAACACTGACCGGGCCGAAGGTTCGGCAGAAACATGCGTTTTCGCCGGGGAGGGCTTTAGCCGGTCACATGATGAGTCTCAGAAACGCAGCAGTCATGCTGCTGGCTGCCGGATTCGCAGCTTGCAGCGGCGAAAACAGTCAAACCCCGCCCGTTGCGGGGTCTCCCGAATTCATCAAATCGGTGACACAGGCCGTCGATGACGAGGCGCTGCGAACGGCAGACCAGCACCAGGGCGACTGGCTGAGCTATGGCCGAAACTATGCTGAGGACCGCTACTCGCAGCTCGATCAGATCTCCCCGGAAAACCTCGACCAGCTTGGCCTTGCCTGGACGATCGAACTCGACTCCCGGAGAGGCGTGCAGTCAACGCCGCTTGTTGTTGACGGGATCATGTACTTCACCGGGCCGTGGTCGGTCGTCTATGCGGTTGGCGCGCGCGATGGCGAGGTGATCTGGACCTATGACCCAGCTGTGCCCCGTGCAAAGGCCCCCGACATGTGCTGCGGCGTCGTCAATCGCGGTGTTGCGCTTTACAAGGGAAGCGTTTTCGTCGGCACCATGGATGGTCGTCTGATCTCTGTCGATGCTGTGACAGGCGAGCCCAACTGGTCGGTCATGACCGTTCCTGAAAATACCAATTATTCGATCACGGGCGCGCCACGAATTGCCAACGGAAAGGTGCTGATCGGGAATGGCGGGGCAGAGTTTGCCGGTGTGCGCGGCTTTGTCACGGCTTATGATGCGGCAACCGGCGAGCAGGCCTGGCGTTTCTACACGGTCCCGGGCGACCCTTCGAAACCGTTCGAGAATCCGGTTCTGGAAATGGCCGCTCAGACGTGGACGGGCGAATGGTGGAAATATGGTGGAGGTGGCACGGCCTGGGATTCGATCGTCTTCGATCCCGAGTTCAACACCGTTTATATCGGCGTTGGAAATGGCTCGCACTGGGACCGGAATTTGCGCAGCCCGGACGGCGGCGACAACCTGTTCCTCTCGTCGGTCGTGGCCGTCGACGCAGATACCGGGACCTATAAATGGCACTACCAGACCACGCCCGGTGACACCTGGGATTATACAGCGACCCAGCCGATCATCCTTGCTGACCTCGAGATCGAAGGTGAAGCGCGCAAGGTGCTGATGCAGGCGCCAAAAAACGGGTTTTTCTATGTGATCGACCGGCAGACGGGAGAACTCATCTCTGCAGAGCCGTTCTCCTATGTGAACTGGGCGAGCGGCATCGACGAGAATGGCCGCCCTATTGAAACACCCGGCGCGCGATACGCGGATGGCAGGACGCGCTGGATCGCACCAAGCTCCCACGGCGCCCATAACTGGTTTCCGATGTCTTACAATCACCAGACGGGGCTGGTTTACATTCCCGGCGTCCTGCAGTCGGGAAGCTACTCCGACAACAGGAACATGCCAAATGCCGAGGGCGGGATTATCAGGGGGCAGGAGCTGGCCGTCAGCGCGGCTTTCAGACTGTTCGACGAACAGGTGATTGACCCTGATGCTCCGGCCCCGGGTACCCGTTCCGGTGAGTTGATTGCCTATGATCCGATTGCCCAGAAGCGTGTCTGGGCGATCGCGCAACCATCGCATTACAATGGCGGATTGCTCTCGACCTCAACGGGCCTGTTGATGCAAGGCGATGCTGAGGGAAAGTTCAGCATTCGCGACACTGAAACTGGCGATATCCTATGGCAATACGATGTCGGCTCTGGCGTGATTGCCTCGCCGGTGACCTATATGGTCGATGGAGATCAATACATCTCGATCAT
>CAYXQV010000154.1:0-6300 GCA_964467505.1 uncultured Hyphomonadaceae bacterium
GCAAAGCTCTGGAAATAGCTCTCGCGGATCTGGCGCTTCATCACCGCGACCGAACGCGGCGAGACCTGCGTGGCCAGGTGCGCGGCGGTCTCCATCACATCGGGCATCAGCGCGTTTGCTGGCAGGGCGCGATTGACGAGCCCGACCCGTGCGGCCTCATCGCCGCGAAACACCCGCGCGGTGAAGAGCAGGTCCAGCGCGTGCGCCTCTCCGACAAGCCGCGGCAAGAGCCAGGCAATGCCATGCTCTGCGATCAGGCCGCGCTGGGCAAATGCGGTGGTGAATTTCGCCTCGGCCGAAGCGATGCGCATGTCGGCATAAAGCGCGAAGATCAGTCCGATGCCGGCGCAGGCGCCATTGATTGCAGCGATGATCGGCTTGGGGCAGGCATACATATAGCCGAACCGTCCGGGATAGAGGCTTTCGATATCCTCCCCGCCCGCCAAGCCGTTTGCCGCCCCGCCGCTTGTGGCGGCCTCGGCCGCATCGCCGCCGGGGCTGATCTGTTGCAGGTCTCCCATGTCAGCGCCGGCACAGAAGCCGCGCCCCGCGCCGGTCACGATGATGCAGCGGACAGTGTCATCGCTGCCGGCCGCCATGATTGCCTGCCTGACTTCCTCATGCATCTGCCCGGTCCAGGCATTCAGCCGGTCGGGCCGATTGAGCGTGATGGTCAGGATTGCGTTTTCCGTATTGGTCAGGATGTGTGGCGTGCTCATCTCTTGCTTTCTCCCTTTGTCTTGTCTGCGCGCAGCATAGCGCGAAATGCATGCGGGTGACACACATGCATTGGCGTGACGCGGCGGCATCTGGCGCGTGCCGCAGCTTTGTTATAGCCATCGCGACATGGAACAGGACACCCGACCGCTTGCCGGCCTGACAGTCATCGAGCTTGGCCAGCTCATCGCCGGGCCGTTCTGCGGCCAGTTGCTTGCTGATTTCGGCGCCGATGTCATAAAGATCGAAGCGCCCGACCGGCCGGACCCGGCGCGCGACTGGGGCGCTGTAAAGAAGGATGGCCATGGCCTGTTCTGGCCGGTGATTGCGCGGGGCAAGCGCTCCCTGACGCTGAACCTGCGGGTCGCCGAAGGCCAGGATATCCTGAAGAAGCTGGTGGAGACGGCCGACATCCTGGTCGAGAATTTCCGGCCCGGCACGATGGAGAAATGGGGCCTTGGCCCTGATGTGCTGCACGCGATCAATCCGCGCCTCGTGATGGCCCGCATTTCCGGTTACGGGCAGACCGGGCCTGAAAGCCACAAGGCCGGCTATGCCAGTGTCGGCGAGGCCAAGGGCGGCCTGCGCCACCTGATCGGCGAGCCCGACCGCCCCCCGGCCCGCGCAGGTGTCTCGCTTGGCGACACGATGACCGGCACCTTTGCCTGCCTCGGGGTGATGATGGCCCTGCATGCGCGCGAGAAATCAGGGCACGGACAGGTTGTTGACGCCGCGATTTACGAATGCGTGATGGCATTCATGGAGAGCCTGATTCCCGAATACGCCCTTGCCGGACATACCCGCACGCGCAGCGGGGCGATCCTGCCACGGGTGGCGCCTTCAGGCGCTTATCCGTGCAGCGATGGAATGGTGATTATCGGGGCCAACCAGGACACGCTGTTTGCGCGGCTGTCCGCGATGTGCGGGGCCGACTGGGCAAGTGATCCGCGCTATGCCACCCACGATGCGCGCGGGGAAAACCAGCTGGAGCTTGACGAGAAGATCGCCGACTGGACCGGCTCACACACCATGGCGGAGGTGATCGCCCTGGCCGACTGTCATGATGTGCCCTGCGGTCCCGTCAACACCGCGCGCGACATGCTCGAAGACGCCCAGATTGCTGCGCGCGGGGCGATCATCCGGCTTGCCGATCCACTGCTTGGCGATGTCGCGATGCAGGCGCCTGTGCCGAAACTCTCGCGCACACCGGCAGGGGTCACGCGCCCGGCCCCTGCGCTCGGCGGAGATACCGGGACGATCCTATCTGCGCTTGGTTATGGCGCCGATGAGCAGGAGAGTTTGCGCCGGCAGGGCGTTATCTGAACGGTCTTGCACTGCACACGCCTTTGCCAGCCGAACCTGATCGAGCCTAACCGATACAGTCGGGGTCGCGGGTCTGGAGGCCACAACGCTCGCGAATTTCCCAATCACCATAATCGGTGCGCGCGTCATAGCTCCCGTCAGTGCTGCGGCAGGCCATTACCTGTTCGCGGACGACGCGCCCGTCAGGCAACCGCGTCTCGCGCCAGACTTCCTCGCAATCGCGTATCGTGCCATCGCCCTGCGGCCCGCCATGCAGCGGCTGGTCGCGATCGCCGTAGCGGGCGGGGGCGCTTACCGGTTGCGGCGCATTCCCCCATCCGGGCCCGTAGGCGGAACGGGTCGGCGGCGGGACATCATCATATTTCCACTGTGTGTCGCAATTCACGGAATTCTTCGCCAGTTCGCTGCCGGCAAGTCCGCCGACAAGCGCGCCGAGGATCACACCGGCGGCCACTTCGCCGTCATTGCCATCGCTGTACCCATAGCCTCCGCGCCGGCCATACCCACGATATCCGCGGTACCCGTGATACCCATTGTAGCCATAACCCCGCCCCCGGCGGTAATAATGATGTCCGTCATCATCGGTGTTATTGTCGACGATCAACCCGCCGGCCACCGCACCAAGCACGCCGCCAACAAGGGCACCGGCGAGTTGCTGGTCGTCGCGCGCATCGCGGCAGCGGGAATTGGCGCGCTGCTGGCCATGGGCGCTTGCGCTGCGGGCATCATGGCCGTAGCCGTCATGATAGTCGCGATCATAGCCGTAGCCTTGGGCTGATGCGGCTGTCGCAAGCGTCAACAACACGCCACCTGCAATGCTTGTCCTGAGCATGATGGGCAAACTCCGTTCTGGCTGCCTTTCATGGCAGCTTACTCGCAAAAGACCTTCTTGTCTAAGAATCACAAGCTGAACGGGGCCTGAAGCGCAGGTTCAGGGTACGCCCGGCTGGACGAGCCCCTCTTGATGACCCACATACAGCCGTATGGAGTGGACAGACAGGACATTCAGGGTCGCCCAACGGGCGCGCTATGCAGCAGCGCAGGGTGCACGCAGCGCCTGGTATGGTGCACAATATGTTGCTGCGCGTCGGCGCTCGGCAGGGTTCAACCGGCCCGGCGAGCCGGCCTTCCGCGCCAGCCGCGCGCGCCCCGACATTGGCGAAATGCGCACCGCCTGGCTGAAACTGTTCCGCGATGACCGCGCCAATATCGAGGCCGGGCTCTACCCGCCGCCGTGCGATGTGCGCGTACGCGACATGCCGCGGGCGCTGCGCTCGGCGCGCGATTTCCTCTCGGATGTCGCAGAGGTCGACCGGCGGCGCATGGCACGCGACGGGACAGAGCTGCGCAGGCAGCCACCGGCAAATCTCGAGCGCTACCCGCCCTATTATCGCCAGAACTTTCACTACCAGTCCGATGGCTGGCTGTCTGATGAAAGCGCGCAACTCTACGACCATCAGGTCGAGGCCCTGTTTACCGGCGCCGGCGACGCGATGCGCCGCGCCGCGCTTGCGCAAATCGGCCTCGAACTGAAATCACGCGACCAGAGACATGTGCGCCTGCTTGATATCGGATGCGGCACGGGGCGGTTCCTGCGCCAGACGCTGGAGGCGTTTCCAAGACTGCAGGCCACCGGGCTTGATCTTTCGCCAAACTATGGCGCCCATGCCCGGCGCCTGCTCAAACCCTGGCGACAGGCCGAGATACTCGAAGGGGCCGGGGAAGCGATCCCCCTGGCCGATGAAAGCCAGCACGTCGCGGTGTCGATCTACCTGTTCCACGAATTGCCGCGCAAGGTTCGCGAGGCTGTGATTGCCGAGGCAGCACGGATACTGGTTCCGGGCGGGCTGTTCATTGTCGCTGACAGTCTGCAATTCGGAGACAATCCGGGGTTGGACGGCTTTCTCGAATATTTCCCGGAAGGCTTCCACGAGCCTTATTACCGGGCCTATCTCGACTGGGATTTCGCCCCAGCCATGGCAGGTGCGGGCCTTGCACCCGAAAACGAAACGCTTGCCTTCCTCACCAAGGTGCGAACCTGGCGCAAGACCGGCGCGTAACGACAGGCTGAACCCGTCAGCTGCGCTTGCGCAGCGCTGTGACGAACTCGCCGATGCGGGCAGAAAATCCCGGCTCGCAGGCACCAATATGATCAAGGCGGCGTCGCAGGCGCGCCCCGGCGCCTTCACCGGCGCTGCCACCAATCGCGCGCCAGCCTGCACGTTGCAAGGCGCCAACCGCGCCGAGGGCATCGCCGGAACTCGCACGGATATTCAGTGTGCGGCGCAACGGTGCTGCGAAATACTTCTTGTAATGATCATGCCCGCCCGACAGGTCATAAGTTTCAAGCCCGATCTGGTCCATGACCGAAACGGCTTTGTAGATCAGCAGGATGCCCGGCGCGTGCTCGCTGTATTCGGGGTTGAACGCGGCAATCCAGGGGTGGAAGTGGCGCCCTTCGCGCACGCCGAAATGTCCGGCAAGAAGCGTGTCTCCCAGCATCAGCGAGATCATGAAGCCGTGCAGCTCATTGTCGTCGTCGGCGCGCAAACGGGCGGCCGCCTGCAGGACCTGCGCGCTATGGGTCGCCGATGTCACATCGACCAGCCCGTCGCGGCGGAACTGGGCGCTTTTCCAGTCCAGCAGGCGCGCCAGTTGCGCGCGGTCAGGAGGCCCCCAGACGAGTTTCAATTCCCCCTCATCGCTGCGCTCCAGCTGGCGCAGCAGCCTGCGGAAATTCTTGTGGCGCTTGGCGTGTTGGCTACGAAATTCTTCAATATATGCCTCCGGCGTGCGGCCATCCAGCTGGATGACATAGGCCTGATCCTCGCCTTCGAGGCTGACCTTTCCGAGACGCTCGGGCGCGATGACAGCGCTGGGCGCATGATAGCTCGACTGGCCCCCTGCCGCCAGCATCGCCGGCAGGCAGACGTCCTCACCCGGCGCGACCACCGGGCCGCAATAATCATTGAAGGGCGCTCCGATCGGCCGGGCATGGCCAAATGGGCGCTTGTGAACGCCAAGCACGCCGATGAGCCTCTCGTCGCGCCGCGCCAGTATGATGCGGACATCATCGCGTTGCCCGGCAACCAGCGCAGCAAAGCCCGGGCCGAGCAGCGGACTGGCGAGATCGCGATCACCCTCGCAGAGCCGTCTCCAGTCGTCGAGATCGCGCGCACCCAGAGTCTCGAAACGCCTGCATTCATAGTGCGCCTGCGCGCGCGGCAAGGCTGCGAGTGATCCATCAGGCATTGTGGAGTTCCGCAATCTCGCCGCTGCCAGCGCGCACTTCAAACGTGATCGGTGTGGGCGCCGCGTCTGGCGGGCGTGAGACCAGCTTCAACCCGCGCGCCAGCGCCGCCTTGCCCAGGGATGCAGGCCCGGGCCCGCCCGGAAGACCCGGTTTCAGGCCGAGGCGACGGCGCAGCTGGCCGTTTGTATAGAGTGCATTTGCCCGCACCAGGGCAGGAAGTGTCATGAACTCGCATGATAGCGAGACATTGAGGCAGTCGGCATTTTCGACGCGGTGGGGTGCATTCTGCGGCCAGGTGAGTGCCATTCCCGGCTGAAGTTCGATCATCTCGGCTGCGTCCTCGAACCCGGTCTCGAAGGCCAGTTCCTCATCCTGCAGGCGCAGCGCAATCGCCTCGACCTGTTCAGCGCCCGCATAAGGTGCGCCGGTCGGATACAGAAAAAGCCTCTTGGTGCCGCGAAGCTGGACGAGGCAGACGAGCGGAATATCAAGATGATAGTGAACCTGGACGCGCGGCGAGGAAATCAGCACGCCGACATCCCGCTTGCGCGTGCGCAGTCCGGCCGCCTGCTCGATCGAGCCGAATATCGCCTCTTCGACATCGCGAAACGTCGGCAGCTCCCGGTTGACCGCACGCAGGTTGAGCCAGATTTCGCCCTCACGCACGGCCTTCAGCAGGTCCTTGCCGGCAATGCCCGGCGCACGGCCATGTGCGGCGCGGGTGACACCTTCGCCATGAGGCGGGAACCGGTAGACCCCAAGCTTGTCGCGCGGATAGGTATCGAGCAGTTCGGCCAGCCCCTCATCGCAGAAAAGCGCGCTTTCATGCAGGTCATGGCTCGCCCGGAAGGTCCTGCGCCCGAAGCCTGATGCAAGATCCGAAGGCCACTGGAAAGCCATGCAAATTCCCCGTCTGGTGATGTTCGACCGCGCTGCCGGGCGAAGAAAAACATGTCAAGCTTAGGCAACCGTCAGGGGAAAGCCTGAAATTGCAGCTATCGGGCCGT
>CAYXQV010000155.1:0-6267 GCA_964467505.1 uncultured Hyphomonadaceae bacterium
CGACCGCGAAGGCGATCAGCCCGGCCAGGGCGATCCCGATGGCCAGCTTGTTGTAGACGCCCAGCATGAAGCTGCGCAGGCCCGCATCCTGTGAGGCATCCATCGTCCCGGTGCGGGCGGCGGCGACAGATCGGTTGAAGTCATTCATTGGTCTCTCAAACCCTCATTTGTGAACACGGCCCGCACAAATCGATTTGCGCGGAATACGCGAAATATGAGGTCTCGCGAGGGATTTCGCAAGGAAAACCGGTTGGCCACCGGCACAAGTGCAATTAGCGTGCGCGCCAGCGGCGATAACGGAGCAGACAGGCATGGCGATAGAAATGCGCGAACTGGGGCGTACCGGGCTGGAGGTGACATCCTGCTGCCTTGGCACGATGACGTGGGGCACGCAGAATACACAGGCCGAGGGGCATGCGCAGATGGACTACGCGCTCGAGCGCGGGGTGAATTTCTGGGATACCGCAGAGATGTACTCTATCCCGCCGCAGGCCGAAACGCAGGGCAATACCGAGCGGATCATCGGCACCTGGCTGGCAGGCAATCGCGGCAAAAGGAGCGACATCATCCTGGCGACCAAGATTGCCGGGCGCTCGAAAATGCTGTGGACACGAGACGAGGATGTCGAGTGGACCCGCCACACGCGCGAGCAGATCGACGAAGCCGTCGAAAAGAGCCTCAGGCGCTTGCAGACCGACTATATCGATCTCTACCAGCTGCACTGGCCCGATCGTCCGGTGCCGCTGTTCGGGCGCAAGGTCTCTCCGAAGGAATACGGCTTTGACTATGAGCCCTTCGAGGCCATTCTCGAACATCTCCAGCGCCATATCGAAGCGGGTCGCATCAGGCATGTCGGCCTGTCCAACGAGACGCCCTTTGGCGTGATGCGCTTTCTCGCCGAAGCGGAGGCGAAAGGCCTGCCGCGCATGCAGAGTGTTCAGAATGTCTACAATCTGGTGTCGCGCAAATATGAGGAGGGGCTTGATGAAATCACGATGCGCCAGCAGGTCAGCCTGCTAGCCTATTCCCCGCTTGCCCAGGGCTACCTGACGGGAAAATACCGCAATGGCGCGCTGCCCGAAGGCTCGCGAAAGCAGCTCTTTGACCGGCTGCAACGTTATGAAAGCGCGCAGGGGCTGGCGGCAATCGAAAGCTATCTGCACCTTGCCGACGAACTCGGCGTCGATCCGTCCGTGCTCGCCATAAGGTTCTGTGATACCCGGCCCTTCACCACATCGACAATCATCGGGGCGACCTCGATGGAGCAGCTGAAAACCTGTATCGATGCGTTCGATTTCGAATGGAGTGAAGAAATCGAGGAGAGAATTGACGCGCTGCATGCTCGTCAGCCCTCGCCCTGTCCTTGAGCAGTCGGGCTGATTGACTTCATCTGCGGAGCAGTTCAGCATCCCGTAAATCGGCGCATTTTCAACAGTGGGCGTCGTGGAAACAAAAGGGGAGACCCCATGGCTGATGCTTCTAAGTACGAAGAGAATGTCAAGAAATACGCGTCCGGTTACAACCAGAAGGCGGCTGAGAAAATCGTCGGCCATCTTGGCATTGCCCTGCGCAATCGCGATTCCTCGCTGGTCTCGTGTTCAGACCAGACCGAGCTGGACCGGGTGCGCGAGAAATGGCTGCGCAAGAAACTTGGCCTCTCGCAGTCGGCGGATGACCTGGATGCGGCCATTTCGGCGGTGTGTGACAAGTTGAAGCCGGAAGGCGGAAACAAGCAGCGCGTCACCTTCTATTACCTGTTGGCCGAGCATTTCGGCAAACTCGACGAGCTGGCCGGCTGAGCGCCATTGCTTCGGAACAATGCGGAAATGGCCCGGTCGCCTTTGGCGGTCGGGCCTTTTTGCGTTTTCCTGACGCTCGCATCTGCGCCATTGGCTTGAGCCTGGCTGAGCGAGGCGCCACATTCACGCGGTTGGCCTGCCAGCCATGAGCAGACCTGCCAGTCAGCCGAACAGGAAGAAGCCCTTGTCAGCCACGCGCATCGGACTCATCGGAACGGGGATTGCGGGGCAAAGCCGGATCGATACGCTGCGCGAGCGCCGCGACTGCCTGCTGGTGGCCACATCGACGCCGGGCGAGTCCTTCGGTCCGCTGCACTTCATGGAACCTGCCGGATTGCTGTTGCGCGGCGATCTTGATGCGGTGATCTATGCCGGCCCGTCGCGTGACACTGCACGGATCGTCAGCGCCGCGCTTGGGCGCGGATTGTCGGTGCTTTCCGTGCGCCCTCCCGGCCGGTCGGTCGAGGACGTGATCGCGCTGCGCAAGGCTGAATCCCATGCAGACGGCGCCGTGCTCCAGTTCAGCTTTCCGCTGCACTATCACGGCTCGGTCACCACGGCGAAGGCGCTGGCACGCGGGGGAAGTTTCGGCCGGCTGATCAACATGCGCGGTGTGTTTTCCTGTATCCGCGAGCCGCGGGTCAGCGGGCGCGGCGGCGTCCTGTTCGACAGGGGCATGCAGATGCTCGATCTCATGCAGGATTTTGCAGGCCCGTTCGTCGAGGTCAAATCGATGATTTCGCGCGATGTCTGGGGTGAAACAGGCGCTGACGACAATGCTCTCGCGCTGCTGCGTACCCATCAGGGGGTGACGGCGCAACTGCATGCCTCGGCGACCTGGTGGCGCGAGACCTTTCGCCTCGAACTGGGTTTCGAGGGGGGCTATGTCTGGCTCGATGGCCTGACCGGCAGGCGCGGGCGCACCGGGCCGGAAATGCTCATCACAGCGCGTGTTTCGCGTGATGCGGACGGCCGGCCCATGGCAAATCCGGAAGAGGAAATTCGCGAGTTCACGGCGGACAATGCACTTGCCCTGGAGCTTGCCGACTTCCTGCACGCCGTGCGCGGACGCGGCCCGGCACGGGTCGGCACCTCGCAGCAGGCCTTTGACGCCATGAACATTGTCCAGCGGATCTATGCAGACGATGAAAACTGGCAGCCGGTCGAGGCGCGCGCGCCGCAATGAATGTGCTGGCGCACGCTGGGCGCCATGCAGCTTAACCTGATGCCCGGGCCGCGTGCCATTCCTGGCTGGTGATTTCCCACGCGATTGACGGGCGGGTGGTGCCATCGGGCCGGGTGCTGGTTATCTCTCCCATCCGCCGGAATCCCAGCCCGTCAAGCAGGCGGGCGGTGCGCTGGTTGCCGGGTGCGGCGGTCTCGCAGATGAGTTCAAGCCCGAGCGTGTCGAACATCCAGCCGAAACTGTCTGCCGCCCCGCTGGTGCCCTCGCCCTTGCCCTGCCGGCCCGGATGCAGTCCGCCGGTCAACTCGCCCGCCGCCCAGCGCGGCCAGATCTGGATATCGCAATAGCCGGTAATTTCATCATCAGCGGAAAAGTTCAGGAACAGCAGCCCTGTGCCAAGTGCGCGCTCGGCAATATGGGCATTGATGAAACCACGCACTGCGGTCGTGCCCAGCGGGCGCGGCAGGGAATAGATCGGGGCGTGGACGCCGGGGTCTGACAGGAATTCCAGAAACGCTGATGTGTCGCTTTCCTGCGCGAGACGTGACCTGCCGGTGGCACGCGGGGGCAGGGCAGTGACCCGGCGAACGGCCTGGCGAATATCGCCTGCACGTGCGCCCGGAACCTCGTTGCGCGTGATCGGGATGGCGTCAGTCATCGTTTTCTATCCTGCCGCGAAGTGACTTGATTTCGCCGCGCTGTTTCTTGCCCTGCAGGCGCCTGCGCACCGAGCCGGCTGTCGGACGCGTCGGTTTGCGCCGCCGGGGCGGCTCGGCAGCCCTCGCAATCATGCTGGCAAGGCGGGCGCGGGCGCTGGCGCGGTTGCGCGGCTGGCTGCGGTGCTCGCGAGCCTCGACGATCACGTCGCCCTCGCGGGTAAGTCGGGCCCGCCACAGTGCCCGGAACCTGGCCTTGACCGGGCTGGGCAGCGAGGAGCGATCGACATTCCATCGCAGCTGTACCGCGGTCGCAACCTTGTTGACATTCTGACCGCCGGGGCCGGATGCGCATATGAACTGCTCGCTCAGTTCCCACGAGGGAACCGTCAGAGTGTCGCTCACTTTTATGTCCCCGGCGGGTTGGGCAGGCATGTTAACATTCCATTCAGGTGAAATTCACACGCAGATTATATCATGAGACATGGAAAATGTGCAGTGCGCCCCATCGCAAATTGCAGATCAACTGGAAACAGGCAGGGCGCGGAAAGGATCGTCCTGTCATGAATATCCTGAAGAAACTTGCCGGAGCCCTTGCGGCATGCACACTTGTTGCCGGTGTTGTGGCGCCCACAGCCTCGGCCCAGCGTGGGGACCAGGTTCGCGGCGAGCGAAGTCTCACCCATAACCGCCATGCCGGCAAGCACCGTGACCACGGGCACCGTCACGCACGCCACCGCTCCCATGATCGCGGCCACTACAGCAGGAAACATGCGTATCATGACCGCGCGCGCCATGCCCGCCGGTACGACAATCATGCCTATTATCCGCGCCATTATAGCCGCCATGACAGACGCCATCACAGCCACACTGTACGCCCGCCGGTCCACCATTACGGCCACAAGTCCGGTCACGGCTACTACAATCGCCACTCTTACAACCGACCGTATTATCGCACGCAGCGCAGTTACAAGCCGCGTGCGTATTACCATAAGCCGCGCTATGTGCCGCGTTACCGCGTCGGCGGACATTACGGTTATGGTGAACACAGCGTGGTGATCAAGAATTATCGCAGCCATGGGCTGTACCAGCCGCCGCGCGGTTATCATTGGGTGCACGACCGTGACCGCGGCGATGCGATTCTCTGCTCTGTCGCAACCGGGGCGATCATCGGACTGGTAGCAGGTGCGCTGTCTTACTGAGCAGGGCGCAGGTGAAATCGCGCCATTGCGTTTCAGGCCCGATTCCTGCTTAAACAGTGATGTCCGGGAGATATCCGGGCGTTCAGGTTAGCAACCAGCAGAAAGGAGGTGATCCAATGTCGAGTGAGAAACCAGGAGCGGCGATTGGGTCCGTTCTTTCCGGTGGCGACGCGGAGCAGCCTCTGCGCGGCATCTGATGGAACAACAGGTCGGGTACACATCGCCCGACCGGGAACCATGAGCTTATCCGGCTCACGGGAGCCGCCTCCGCGAGAGGCGGCTCTTGTCGTTTTGGAACAGTCATTTTGTCGCAGACTGTCATATGTTTGTCATATTCTTGCGGCATATAGCGCTTCCCGGTCGCCTTGGCCGGTCCACACCAACCGGAGCCACACATGCGGCAGACGCAAAATTGCACAGATGTCTGCCCCCGATTGCGAGGGGGCTTGTCAGCCATCCCCGCGCATTGGCCGGTGATGGCAGGCTGAATCCCTTGAAGGACTGAAATTCGCCGGCATGAGGCGCTGACGCATCAATTGCGTCTTTTGCCGGCATGGATCAGGAGGTCGTCATGGCTGACGGCGTGCGCTTTGTTGCGCCCGGAACCGGTATCAAGGCAGAGCCCACGCCGCTTCTGGAGTTCCTTGCCGGACCGCACGCCGAGCTTGTGGCCGGGGTGTGGCCAGCGCCGCACAAGGACTTTCTTGCGCTGCCCGCCGCCCGGCGCCATGTCGCGGCGATCCTGCTCGCCCGCGGCGAGGAGGACCGTGCTGGCCTTGCCCGTGCACTGGAGCGTCACCGCGACAGCGAGATTGCGGTCCGTCTCATTGGCGAACATGTGCCGGGCCTCATGAAGGCCATGGCGCGTCTCGGGGAAACCCAGTGGCTTGCTTGCGATTATGAACGCCTTCTCGACCTGCTGGTTGAGCCTGAGGCCGGCCGCGTCCTGCGTCACATGCCGCAGATCCGGCCCCCGCAACTGGCGCTGATCCAAGCGCTGCCGTCCATTCTGCGCGAGGCTGCGATTGTGGAGATGGTGCCACATGTTGCAGCTGCCCGTGACCTCGCGCTCGCTTTCCGGCTTGCGCTTGTGATCCAGGGCGAAGGCAAGCGGGTCAAGCTCGCCAATGCGTGGCGCAGGGCAAGAGATGCCCCTTCGCTGTTCGAGAAGGCGATCGACGCCATGGTGCCAATGCGTCTTGCCGGTCCCGACAAGGTGCCGGCACTTGCCGCGCCTTTCGAGCGGATCGTCACCCGCAAGGCGCTCGAAGCGCTCGCACTGGAGTTTCGCAACTGCCTGCGTGACTTCATGCAGGACATCGCCAATGGCCGGATGGCGGTATTTGCCTGGCGCGCAAGCCCGAAACTGGCTGTTGCCATCCGCTGGGACCCTGCGGGCTGGCGTCTGGCCGAAGCCGAGGCGG
>CAYXQV010000156.1:0-6258 GCA_964467505.1 uncultured Hyphomonadaceae bacterium
CCACCGAGTCGAACTTGTTGAACACTTCGTCCTTGGAGCTGTCGAGCAGGTTCTGGCCGACGAGGCGCACTGTGAGATTGTCTCCGAAGCTGCGTTCGGCAAAGATTTCAAGGTCGCCATCATAGGTGGTTGTCACCTCCTCGGACTCAACCCGGCCGAATGCATCGCCCTGTTCGCGATAGGTGACGCCGAATGCGCTGTTGATCTGCGGCAGCGTCTGGATGAAGCCGACATTGAAGACATAGTCGGACTGGTCATTAAAGCGTCGCTCGCCGATGAAATCATCGACGCTGCTGTCGAGCAGGGAGAGGTTGGCAAACACGCCGGTGTCTTCCAGGCTGATGAAGCCGAGCGAAGTTGAAAGGTCGAATTCGATCCCGTAAACCTCGCCGTCGCCGACATTGCGCGGTTCGAAAATATTGAATTCGATCGGCGCAGGGGCGGGGTCATTCTCTGATCCACGTTCGCCGGTATTGACGAGTTCGATCAGGTCCTCGACCTGGCGGTAGAAGATGTTGACGCCGAACACCCCGCCTTCAGGCAGCCGGCGCTCATAACCAATGTCGAAACCATAGGCCTGTTCCGGCTCCAGATCGGGATTGCCGCGCAGGTCCTCGTCGCCGAGCTCTTCTTCAAGCGTGATCGGCAAAAGCTCGCTGAAGCGCGGGCGGCGAACCGTGCGCGCCGCAGATGCGACGATGCGGTCATTGCCGGTCAGGTCGTATTTCAGGCTCGCCGAGGGCAGCAGGAAGGAATAGTCATTGTCGACGCGCGCACCGGTAACGGCCTCGGAAATCGAGACATCGGTGGTTTCAAAGCGCAGGCCGGCTTCCCATTGCAGCGGACCGTTATCGCCATTGAAGACGCCATAGATGTCGAACCGGGTCTCTTCGATATCGGCCAGGCCGCCATCAACCGCCTCGACATCGGGCTCGCCTGTGCGCAGGTCGAACGGCTTTTGCGAGAACTGGTCCCAGGTGCCGGTGAATTCGAGTTCGACCTCGCCTTCCAGAATCTCCGTGTCGCGCTGTTTTTCCTGAACGTAGATGCCGGTTTCGAATGCGAGCTGGTTGCTCAGATCCCAGGTCTGGTCGATCTCGAAAGTGATTTCCTCGTCCTGGACATCGAAGAATTCCCGTTCCTGTTCGACTTCGCCATCGTCGAAATCGATCTCGTCCTCATTGTCGTTATTGGTCTCTTCGAAGGAGGCAAAACCGAGCCGGACATCCACCTTGCCACCGAGGAAGTTGCGCTCGAAAGAACTATCGATGGCAAAGCTGGTCTGCTCGATATCCTGGAACTGCTGGTTGTCGGTCAGCAGGTTTCCGCCTTCGCTGACCGGGCCGGTGACCGCTGTCGGATCATCATATTCGAAGGAGCGCTCGTTCTCCTCGCGATCAGTATAGGTGAAATAGCCGCCGATTTCGAACTCGCCATCATTGGCGAAGTCCTGATTGTAGCGACCGTTGAAGGAATAGTCGGTGCCGTCGCGCGTGTCGGTCTGGTCCTCGCGGTCATCGAACTCATTGGTGCGGAAGTCCGGATCATTTTCCGGGCTGTCACCAAAGCGCAGGGACTTCTTGACCTTCGGGTTGTAGCGACCCTGGATGTTGGCGCCGAGAAGCAGGCGACCGGGGCCAGCTTCGGTGCCGTAGACCGCGCCAAAGCTGGGCTTGATCTCGTCATCATTGAACCGCAACGCGCCAACGCGAACATAGCCGCCATCAAGGTCATAGCCGTCGCGCAGGTCGATATTGATCGCGCCGGCCACCGCATCACCCGTGCGACGCGCCGAAGACGAGCGGATGATCTCGACACGCTCGATCAGCTCGGCCGGGATGCGGTCGAGGAAGAAGGAGCGGTCATCCTGCCCGCCGGGCACACGCTCGCCATTGATCAGGATCTGGGCGAAGCTGGGGGCGAGGCCGCGAAGGCGCGGCGCATCGGACTCCAGCACGTCCGAAAGGAAGGTGACCGATGGCACCCGGCGCAGCGCATCACCGGCTGTCAGCGGCTCGAAACGCTGGAAATATTCCGCGTCATATTCAAGGATCGGCTCGGTTTCTTCCGAACGGTTGCGGAAAAGGTTCTGGCCGATGACCACGACTTCTTCCGCGCGCAGGATCCCCTCTTCACGCGCGTCTCCTGCGGCTTCATCTGAGACGGTGTCGGCGTCTGCCGACTGAGCATGTGCGGTGGAGCCGCAAAAAACGCCGAATGCTGCAACACCCGATAGCAAGGCAAAACGATAATTCATGGATTTTTCCCCTTATGGATTTCGCGTGCTTAGCCCGTTTTCAAGACAGTTTTTTTTCAGTCGGGAGAGAGGATCGCCGGAGCCGTGATTTGCCGTTTCGGTGTGTCTGAAAAAGCACATGCCGGCAGCTGCAAAACGCTTGAAAAGGGCTGGCCGGGCTGGGAGCGAGCGACTATAGGCAGGCTCAAGCGATGCGATTTGAGGGGACTTGAGATGACCAACACATCAGCGATCAGAGTGCGCGCATACAGGGCGCTTGCCGCAGCGGGCTGTGGCCTGTTTGTCCTTGCTGCATGCGCCAGCCTTGACGCGCCGCCGGTCACCGACACAACGGTGCCGGCCATTCCGGCTGCGCTTGAGACTTTCGCAGTCGCCAGCCTCGATGACGCTGCCGATGACCCGGCGATATTCATCGAGCCGGCCAATCCGGCAGCGTCTCTCATTCTCGGCACGGACAAGAAGGCCGGATTGTTCGTGTTTGGCCTTGATGGCGAGGTGAGGCAGTTTCTTGAAGAGGGGTTCCTCAACAATGTCGACTTGCGCCAGTCGGGGGCCGCAGGCGTTGCGGTCGCGTCGAACCGCTCCGACAATACGGTCGCGTTGTTTACCATCGCGGCGGGCAGGGTGGCGCGAACCGGAAGTTTCCCGGCGCAGCGCGAGGAGCCCTATGGCATCTGCATGGCGGCTGGCGGGCAGGCGGGCGGATATCTCGTCGCGGTGACGCACAAGGGCGGCGAGGTTGACCTGTTCAGCTTCACCCGTCCTGACGGGTCGGATGCGCGCCACCTCGCGACAACCCGTCTTGGCGGCCAGCTTGAGGGCTGCGTGTTCGATGAGCCCAATGGTGTGCTATTTGTCGGGGAGGAAGAGGCCGGCATCACCCGTTTCACCTATCAGTCTGACGGCGCCCTGACCGCGCCTTTCACGGTCGACCAGATCGGCAGCGAGACCGGCATCGTCGCCGATATCGAAGGTCTGTCGCTCTATCGCGGCGCGGCACCCACGCAAGGGTATCTGGTGGCGTCCGTGCAGGGCAACAACACCTATGCGGTCTATGACCGGGCGGGCGAGACATTCCTTGGGCGTTTCAGCATTGGCACCTCGCGCGATGGCAGCATCGACAGCGTGGAAGAGACCGATGGCCTTGATGTCACCGCATCTGCGCTGCCCGGCTTTCCCGGCGGTCTGTTGGTCGTTCAGGATGGCTTCAACGGGCCGGGCCAGCAGCCGCAGAACTTCAAGCTGGTCGACTGGCGCGATGTGCTCGGTGTGCTTGCCGTGCGCGTGGATGACCAGTCCTGACCGGACCTGCCTTTTCATGAGGCGACAAGCGCGGTGTGAGCCTAGCTACTTGCCTGATTTCTTCGCGAGTTCGGCGAGTTGGCGCTGCATTTCCGCCATCTGGTTCTGCATCAGGTTGAGCGCGTCATCCTCGCGGCTGTCGGGCGCGTCGTCATCGCCCTGCATGTCGCCATCATCGAGCGTTTCGTCGCGCGGGGTCAGGGCCGGGTTGAACACCCGCATGGCGTTTTCGAACATTTCCATGTTGCGGCGTGCCTGTTTCTCGAAAAGAGCGACCGGCGTCGCCCCGCCAAGGGCACTGCGCCAGCGTTCCTGGGCCTCGGCGAAACTGTTCATGCTCATGTCGAGCCATGCTGGCAGGTAGCTTTGTGCGCCGCCGCCATAAAAGCCGATCAGCTGGCGCAGGAAATTCAGCGGCAGGGCGCCCTCGCCCTTGGTTTCATTCTCATAAATGATCTGGGTGAGCACGGGGCGGGTCAGGTCCTCGCCGGTCTTGGCGTCACGCACCTCGAAGTCCACGCCCTTGCGCACGAGTTCCGACAGGTGTTCGAGCGTGACATAGGATGAGCTTGACGTGTCATAGAGTCGCCGGTTGGCGTACTTCTTGATGATGATTGGCCCGTCGGTGGTTTTCTGCTTCGCCATGCCTTGCCCTCAAATCCGCCTTGGAGCGGTTTCGTTTCCTCTGTGAATACAAGATTGTTGCACAGAATTGCCCAATCGACCAAGGTCGAGTTGCCTTTCACTAGCATCGGCAGCTTAAAGTGTGATTGAACGCATGCAAGAATTCATCAAGGGAGACTAAGGACATGGCAAGAACCGCACTCGTGACAGGCGGAACCAGGGGCATCGGGCGCGCAATCAGCGAGACATTGAAGGCGCGCGGGCTGGATGTTGCCGCAAATTTCGCAGGCAACGAAGAAGCCGCCCAGCAGTTCACGCAGGAGACCGGCATCAAGTCCTTCAAGTTCAATGTCGGCGATTTCGATGCGGTTGGCGAGGGGCTGAAACAGGTCGAGGACGCGCTTGGCCCGGTCGACGTGGTCGTCAACAATGCCGGTATCACGCGCGATGCACCCTTTCACAAGATGGCGCTGGAGCAGTGGCAGGAAGTGATCGATGTCGACCTGACCTCGGCTTTCAATGTCACCCGTCATGTCTGGGAGGGGATGCGCGAGCGCGGCTTTGGCCGTGTCGTCAATATCTCGTCCATCAACGGCCAGAAGGGCCAGTTCGGACAGGTCAATTATTCCGCTGCCAAGGCCGGCCTGATCGGCTTTACCAAGGCACTTGCCCAGGAAGGTGCCAAGAAGGGTATCACCGTGAACTGTGTCGCGCCGGGCTATATCAATACGGAGATGGTGGCTGCCGTCCCGGAAAAGGTGCTGGACGGGATTATTGCGTCAATCCCCGTCGGCCGGCTCGGCACGGCTGAGGAGATCGCCGATGCGGTTGCCTGGCTGGCGGATGAAAAATCCGGCTTCGTCACCGGAGCCACGATCACCGTCAATGGTGCGCAATATATCGCGGGCTGATTTTCGCGCGCGCAAGATGAAAGCGTGCGCCGCAGGTCCCGTATTCGCTGGGACCTGCGGTTTTGGGCCAGCAGAGGCGCCGTTACCAGAAACAGCGCGTTCAGCCATCCATTTACGGTTTCGCCTACTGCCCCTTGCGTTGCTTGACATCCTCTTCATTGGCGACTTCGCGGTCTTCCGCATCAAACAGGACGCCGGATTCCACGCCCTTGCCATAGGCGCGTGACTTCTTGCCGAGACGCTGCATCGTCTCCGACATGGAGCCCTCGCCGACCGCCATGGATTGTGCCGCTGAAACGCCGACAGCGTCAGCATCATTGAAGCTTGCGAATTCCGCGCCGAGGAAGACAACTTCCCAGCCCTTCGCGCGCGCCCGGTCCAGCGCAGCTTTCGCGCTTTCCCTGGTCATCTCCCGCGAGGCATTCTCATGCCCGTCGGTCATCACCACGAGCACAGCGCGTTCCGGCTTGTCGCCCTCTGCCAGTCCGACCATGCGCCCGATTGCGTCAAAAAGCGGGGTCATGCCGCGCGGAGAGGCTTCGTCACTGGTCACCGGCGACCAGGTGTCGGCATTCACGCCGCGGCGCAGCACGTCGAATTGCAGCCCGTCCTGGCTGTCGAACACGGCGAGCGTGACCTGCGTGGAAAGCGTGTCGGCCTTGCCATCTTCCTCTTCGGCGACAGAGGCAGCATAGGCATTCACCGATGACAGTGCCTCGTCCCAGATACTGGACATCGAACCGGTTCTGTCGAGCAGGATATATGAGTGCACGTGTTCCTCCATTGCGGGCTTTTCTGCATGGGCGCAGGCTCCGCTTGATATTAGCACACTGGTGGCCAGTGCGGCGATAAGGCGTTTCATGGCGCGTCTCCTCCCTTGGAAAAAGGTAGTGCAGCGTCTCGCGAAAAGATGGCACTGGCAGGGCATCAAAACGGTCATCTCTTGCGGAAGGCGGCGGTTTTCTGTTTACCAGCGCCAGTTCACACAACTCCGATGACGTGCCCGGCGCCGGGTCACGCCCGATTACCGGCTCCGCAAGCCGCCCTTGCGCGCCATCCTGCCCTCCACACGCTCAAGGAAGCCACGCACCATGCCAATCGAATCCCCCCCGAAAAAAGTCGTCCTCGCCTATTCCGGCGGGCTCGACA
The DNA here is from genome assembly GCA_964467505.1 of uncultured Hyphomonadaceae bacterium. Taxonomy (GTDB): domain Bacteria; phylum Pseudomonadota; class Alphaproteobacteria; order Caulobacterales; family Hyphomonadaceae; genus UBA5336. The sequence continues at coordinate 6,244 of CAYXQV010000156.1, forward strand.
CCTCGATCATCCTGA
>CAYXQV010000157.1:0-6204 GCA_964467505.1 uncultured Hyphomonadaceae bacterium
TTTCTTTTTCCGGCCGACCCGACATCGCTCTTGCTATCGCGCGTGACTCGCGGTTACACACCAGCCGTTTGTCTTCCCGTTCGTCCCAGTCTGGAGTGATCATGCCCAAACGCACCGATATCAGGTCCATCCTCGTCATCGGTGCGGGACCGATCATCATCGGCCAGGCCTGCGAGTTCGACTATTCCGGTGTGCAGGCAATCAAGGCGCTCAAGCAGGAAGGCTACCGTGTCATCCTGGTCAACTCCAATCCGGCCACGATCATGACCGATCCGCGCCTTGCCGACGCAACCTATATCGAACCGATCACACCCGATTTCGTCGCCCGCATCATCGAGAAGGAAAAGCCGGACGCGTTGCTGCCCACCATGGGCGGTCAGACCGCGCTCAATTGTGCGCTCGATCTCGACAGGGCGGGCGTGCTAGCTGCCCATGGCGTGGAACTGATTGGCGCGCGGGCCGAGGCCATCGAAATGGCCGAGGACCGGGAGAAATTCCGCGCTGCCATGGACCGGATCGGCCTTGAAAACCCGCGTGCCGAGATCGTGGCCGCACCCGCGATCCGCGACGCAGAGGGCAAGGTCACCGGATATGACCGGATCAGCGGTCTGGCCGCCGCAATGGACGTGCTCGACCGCATCGGCTTGCCGGCGATCATCCGCCCGGCCTATACGCTCGGCGGAACCGGCGGAGGCGTTGCCTACAATGTCGATGAATACCGCGCCATTATCGAAAGCGGGCTGGCCGCCTCCCCGGTGGCGCAGGTGTTGGTCGACGAAAGCCTCCTGGGCTGGAAGGAATTCGAGATGGAGGTGGTCCGCGACAAGGCGGACAATGCCATCATCATCTGCGCCATCGAGAATATCGACCCGATGGGCGTGCACACCGGCGATTCGATCACGGTCGCGCCGGCCCTGACCCTGACAGACCGGGAATACCAGGTGATGCGCAATGCCTCGCTCGCAGTGCTGCGCGAGATCGGGGTGGAAACCGGCGGCTCGAATGTGCAGTTCGCGGTCAATCCGGAAGATGGCCGCCTTGTCGTCATCGAGATGAACCCGCGGGTCTCTCGCTCCTCGGCGCTCGCGTCCAAGGCGACTGGCTTCCCGATCGCCAAGATCGCCGCAAAACTGGCTGTGGGCTACACGCTCGACGAGCTTGGAAACGACATTACCGGCGGCGCGATCCCGGCAAGTTTCGAACCGACACTCGACTATGTGGTCACCAAGATGCCGCGCTTTGCGTTCGAGAAGTTCAAGGGCGCAGAGGCGATCCTGTCGACGGCCATGAAATCGGTTGGCGAGGCCATGGCCATCGGGCGCAGCTTCCAGGAGAGCCTGCAAAAGGCGATCTGCTCGCTGGAAACCGGCCTTTGCGGCTTTGAGGAGATGGCGTTCGAGACCTTGTCGGCACTCAAGGGCGCGCTCGCCAAGCAGCGCCCCGACCGGCTGCGCATCACTGCCCAGGCACTGCGCGAGGGCATGAGTGTCGAGGAGATCCATGCCACCACGCGCATCGACCCGTGGTTCCTGCGCCAGATCGCACAGATTGTCGAAACCGAAGCCATGGTCGCGCGCGATGGTCTGCCCGCGAGCGAAGAGGGCTTTACAAGCCTGAAGGCAATGGGCTTTTCCGATGCCCGTCTCGCCCAGCTGACAGGCCAGGGCGAGCGCGACGTGCGCGCGGCGCGCCATGCGCTTGGCGTTCGCCCTGTCTACAAGCGGATCGACACCTGCGCAGCCGAGTTCGAAGCCGCGACGCCGTACATGTATTCGACATATGAACTGCGTCCGTGGCGAACCGGCAGCACGATGGCCGGGACAAGCTGGCACCCTGGCTGCGAGGCCGATCCGAGCACGCGCAGGAAAGCCGTCATCCTCGGCGGCGGGCCCAACCGCATCGGGCAGGGTATCGAATTTGACTATTGCTGCTGCCATGCCGCTTACGCCATGGAGGAAGCCGGCATCGAATCAATCATGGTGAACTGCAATCCAGAGACGGTTTCCACAGATTATGACACATCCGACCGATTGTATTTCGAACCGCTGACCGGCGAGCATGTCCTGGAGATCCTGCATCGCGAGCAGGCCGCCGGAGAGCTTGCCGGGGTCATTGTGCAGTTTGGCGGGCAGACGCCGCTGAAACTGGCCGGAACCCTGCAGGAAAACGATATCCCGATCCTGGGTACCTCGCCGGCGTCTATCGACCTTGCCGAAGACCGTGAACAGTTCGCCCTGCTCATCGACCGGCTCGGCTTGCGCCAGGCCCCTTCTGCGACCGCCCGCAGCGAGGAAGAAGCCCTCGAAAAGGCCCGCGCACTCGGTTATCCTGTGATGCTGCGCCCATCCTTCGTGCTGGGTGGACGGGCCATGGAAATCGCCCGCAATGACGAGGATCTCGTGATGTTCGCGCGCGCAGCGATCCTGGAGTCCGGGGACCAGTCGCTTTTTCTCGATCGCTATCTCGCCGACGCGATAGAAGTCGATGTCGATGCGATCTGTGACGGCCAGGATGTGCATGTCGCCGGCATCATGGAGCATATCGAGGAAGCCGGGGTCCATTCCGGCGACTCAGCCTGCGCCCTGCCGCCCTACACCCTGGCGCCAGCGCTTCAGGGCCGTCTCGGCGAACAGACGATAGCGCTGGCGCGTGCGCTCGGCGTGAAGGGGCTTGTCAACATCCAGTTCGCCGTGAAAGGCGACGAGATCTTCGTCCTGGAGGCCAATCCCCGCGCATCTCGCACCGTCCCATTCGTCGCCAAGGCTGTCGGCGCACCGATCGCCCGGATCGCTGCGAGGGTCATGGCCGGTGAGCCGCTTTCGTCCTTCGACCTTCGCCACGCCCGTCCGAGCCGGGTGGCGGTGAAGGAAGCGGTGTTCCCGTTCGGCAGGTTTGCCAATGTCGATCCTGTCCTCGGCCCGGAAATGCGCTCGACCGGCGAGGTGATGGGCTGGGACGATGATTTCGGCGCCGCATTTCTCAAGGCCCAGATCGCTGCGGGGGTCCACCTGCCCAGGGAAGGCACCGTCTTTGTCTCGGTAAAGGATGCCGACAAGGATCTGATCCTCGCATCCGTGAGCGACCTTGCGGCTATGGGGTTTCGGATCATCGCAACGCGCGGCACCGCCAGTCATCTCGCTGCGAACGGGATCGCGGTCGAGATCGCCAACAAGGTCAATGAAGGCCAGCCGCACATTGTCGACGACATGATCAACGGCAAGGTCCATCTCGTTTTCAATACGACCGAAGGCATGCAATCGCTCAAGGACAGCGCATCCATTCGCCGGACCGCGCTGAACCGGGCCATCCCGTATTTCACAACTTTGTCTGCCTCGCGCGCTTCCGTTCAGGCCATCAGTTCGCTAAGAACCCGCAAACTGAGCGTACAGGCCTTGCAATCGGTGTGATGACGACCACTTGACGGCCCATCGATTTGCGCTGACGCTTTCACCTCAGGAAACAGAGTATAGGTCCATGGAACGCATCCCCATGACCGCCGAGGGCCACAAGGCCCTGGTGGACGAACTGAAGAATCTCAAATCGGTCGAACGCCCGAGCGTGATCGCGGCGATTTCCGAAGCGCGCGAGCACGGTGACCTTTCGGAGAACGCCGAGTACCACGCAGCCAAGGAGCGCCAGAGCTTTGTCGAGGGACGGATTGCCGAACTCGATGACAAGCTGGCACGCGCCGAGGTCATCGACCTTTCGAAGCTCAACGGGTCGAAAGTGCGTTTCGGCGCGACCGTAACGCTGATCGACGTGGAAACCGAGGAAGAGAGTACCTACAAGATTGTCGGTGATGATGAAGCCAGCATCGCTGATGGCAAGATTTCCATTTCCTCGCCGATGTCACGTGCGCTGATCGGCAAGGAGGAGGGCGATGAGGCCGAAGTGTCCGCTCCGGGCGGCGCGAGGGCTTATGAAATCGCCCGGGTGGAGTTTCGATAAGCCATGACCGATCAGGGATCGCTCGGACCCTCCGTCTGGGCGGTCTCGGACGGGCGGGCGGGAAACGCCGCGCAGGTGCGCGCCATCGTGCAGGCTCTCGGCGAGACGGGTCGCTGGATGCAGATTGCGCATATCGCTGGCAAGGGCCACCGCAACGCGCCGCTGATCATCCATCCACGCCCGCCATGGTCGGCACTGCCGTCGCAACACTGGCTCTGGCCGCGCCTGGCCTTGCCAAAGGCGGAACGCGCGGCACTCTCGCCACCTTTTCCGACCATCTGGATCGGTGCAGGCCGTCGCACCGCGCCCTATTCGGCCGGTGTGCGCGACTGGTCGGGCGGCGCCACTTTCGCGGTCCATGTGCTCGATCCGAAACTCACGCCTGACGCTTTCGACCTGATGGTCACGCCCGAACATGACGGCGTCGAAGGCGAAAACGTGATGCAGACCGTCGGGTCGCCCGCCTATTTTTCGCCCGACGATATCGAGCAGGCCGGCATGGCTTTTGCCGGTCTGGCTGATGAGCGTGCAAAATCCGCGATTGTCATCCTCGGCGGAAATTCGAAGACCCACAAATTCACCATGGGCGCAGCCGAAACACTCGCCCAGCAACTCACGCGGCTGTCGGGTGAGGGCTGGCGGCTGCGCATAACGGCTTCGCGGCGCACGCCTGTCGAGGTGATTGCCCGCCTGCGCGCAGTGGCCGACCAGATCGGCGCACAGTTCTGGGCCGGCCCGGAAGATGGCGACAATCCCTATCTGGCCTGGCTGATCTATTGTGATGTCGCCCTTGTCACCGAGGACAGCGCCAACATGCTGTCGGATGCCGCCTATCATGGCCTGCCGGTTCACATGATCCGACTGTCGGGCCGCCATGCCAAATTCGATCGCCTTCATGCCAGCCTGATCGCGCGCGGCTGTGCGCGCTGGTTCGACGGGACACTCGAAACCTGGTCTTATGAACCGCTGCGCGAGGCCGATCGTGTCGCCGACCGCATCGTTGAGGAAATCCTCAAGCGCCACCCCCAGCCCCGATTGAAAACCGGTGGCGGCGGTGAGGGTGATGTGGTCGCGCCTGACTGGCTTTAGCCTTCTTTCCGCGCGCTTCGCAAACGCCGCTTGAGCTTCAGGAGCAGACTTCGCAGGCGATAGCTCCATGACGCCCGCGGCGGCTCGACCTGCGCGCCGGCCGCCAGCGCTGCCGAGATCTGCGAGGGCGCACGCGCGCGATACCTCTCGTAAATGGCTGCAGTCGTTTCAAGGTGCAGGTCGCGCCGCCCGACAATCGTGTTCAGGTGGCTGGCGGAATCAGGCTCGCGGACATGATAGTTGGCCAGGCGTCTGGCGATGACCGCGATAGGCCCCAGCTGCGCAAGACGCAGATTGAAATCCCAGTCGCCCAGCACGGCCAGGCTTTCATCGAAGCCGCCGATGCGGTCATGGGCGCCGCGCCGGAACACCAGGCTGATCGGCGGGAACCGGTTGCAGATCGCAAGATCCTCCAGCGTGACAGAGCGGGGCTGGAACACGTAAGGCCTGCGCAGGACCTCTCGCACGGCCCCTGCCTCGACAATCTCGTGCACCTCGCTGACGCGGCTTGTCACGGCCTGCGCGGAAGGGTTTGCCGCCAGGAAATCGAGGCACGCGCGATAGAATGCGGGCTCCAGCGTGTCGTCGTCGTCATGGATATGGATGAGTTCGCCATCATCTGCCGCAATGCCGATATTGGCAGCATGCTCGATGCCCTGTGAGACCGTATTGTGGACGAGGCGCACATTGATCCCGCTGGCCCGCGCCTGGGCGGTGATCGCCTCGACCGGCTCGCATTCGCCGCAATCATTGACGACGATCCAGCTGAAATCGCGGCAGGTCTGCGCCCTGAGGCCCTCCAGCGCCCGGCGGAGAAAGACCGGGCGATCACGCGTGCGAGTTACCACACTCACCCGCATGGCGAGCCTGTCGTCTTGCGCGAGGCGACCATCTGGTCGCAGAGCCAGCGGACCGCGCCATCGCCTCCGCGACGCGGCACCACGATATCGGCCGCCGACACCACAGGCGCTTCACCATCGCAAGGCGCGGCGCTGAGCGCGACCTTTTCGAAGGCGGGAAGGTCATTGATGTCATTGCCCATGAAGAGGCAGGCACCGAGCGCGCGACCGGTCTCCCGGCTCCAGCGTTCGAGTGCGCCGGCCTTGTCATCAATCGCCTGGTAGCAGGCAATTCCGAGCTTGCGGCACCGGGCGGCCACCACGTCAT
>CAYXQV010000158.1:0-6190 GCA_964467505.1 uncultured Hyphomonadaceae bacterium
GAGTGGACCCCGCCGGGCGGGCACCAGCCTGCCACCATGAAAGCGCTGATGAGCCGGGTCGAGGCTGGCGAAGGCGCACCCGGAACGCTGCTCGACGACCGGCTTCTGGTGGCGTGCGGCACCGGCGCGGTCCGCCTCTTGCGCCTGCAACGCGCCGGCCGTTCACCCGTCAAGGCCGATGACTTTCTGCGTGGCACCCAGATGGCCGCCGGCGAAAGGCTGGCATGAGCGCAGCCCGGATACCGGCCTGAAGGCAGTGGCATGAACCGCTTTCGACTGTGGATCGAATATGACGGGCGCGCGTTTGTCGGCTGGCAACGTCAGGACAATGGTGCCTCAGTGCAGGGCGCGCTCGAGCGTGCTGCGGTCGCGCTTGCCGGTGGCCCGGTCACGGTTCACGGTGCCGGGCGCACCGATGCCGGCGTGCATGCGACGCGTCAGGCCGCGCATCTCGATCTCGACCGCGAAATCACCCCCGAAAAGCTCGCCGACGCCCTCAATGCACATCTGCGCCCAGACCCGGTGGCGGTCACGCGCGCAGAGCTCGTGCCAGCGACATTCCATGCCCGCTTTTCAGCCACGGCCCGCCATTATGTCTATGTCATCAGCAACCGACGCGCCCCGCTGACCTGGCGGCGCGGCCTTGCCTGGCGTGTGCCTGCGCCCCTCGACGATGCAGCGATGCAGGTGGGAGCCGGGCACCTGATCGGACAGCATGATTTTTCCACCTTCAGGGATGCGCAGTGTCAGGCCGACAGCCCGCTGCGCACACTCGACACGATCCGTGTTGAGCGGCGCGGCGAAGACATCCGCATCACCTGCAGCGCGCGCGCTTTCCTGCATCGGCAGGTCCGCTCCATGGTCGGCAGCCTGGTCGAGGTCGGGCGCGGCCGGCACCCATCGGGCTGGATGGCGCAGATCCTTGCCGCTGCCGACCGTTCAGCCTGCGGGCCGGTTGCGCCGCCCGACGGGCTGTTCCTGACCGGCGTGGATTATCCCGAATAGGCCGCCAAAACATTCGCCCTCCAATGATATTGCGTTGAGGATTTGCAGGGCCGCACGTCTTTTTTTGGAGCGTACAGCACGACAGCGCCATTTCTACTCTGGCCCTTCACGCAGGTTCGTAATACTCTACTCTCATAATAAAAGCCGCGATTGCGGCCAGATGCCTGATGTGAAGTCAGGCGATGGGAGGAAGCCATGCAGCCATCCGGAGTGCAGGGAGAGGAGCCAGACGTCCTGACCTCAGACCTCGTGGCTTCTGAGGCATCTCTGGTGCCGCCTGCGCCGACACTGTGGACGAAGCTTGCGTATGGCTTCGGCTCGATCGCGTTTGGCGTCAAGAACGGCGCATTCGATTATTTCCTTTTGATTTTCTACAGTCAGGTGATCGGGCTGGATGCCCGGCTTGTCGGGCTGGCAATACTCGTCGCGCTCGTGTTCGATGCGCTGAGCGACCCGATTGTCGGCTACTGGTCGGACAATCTGCGCTCACGATGGGGCCGGCGCCATCCCTTCATGTACGCATCTGCGGTGCCGGCTGCGCTCAGCTTCTTCATGCTCTGGAACCCGCCGGAAGGTGCCAGCCAGGCGACATTGTTCTGGTATCTTCTTGGCCTGGCGGTGCTGATCCGCACCACGATTACCTTCTACGAGACCCCGAGCAGTGCGCTGACGCCCGACCTGACGCAGGATTATGACCAGCGCAGTTCGCTTTACAGCTATCGATTTTTCTTCGGCTGGACCGGCGGCAATGCAATGACAGTGCTGATGTTCTTCCTGCTGTTTCCTTTGTTTGCAACCTCGCAGATCCCCGACGGGCGGTTCAATCGCGAGGCCTATGAGCTTTACGGGATCATCGCTTCCGGCGCGATGTTCGTCGCCATCGTCGTGTCGTCACTCGGCACGCATTCACGCATCATCCATCTCAAGCCCGCACCGCCGAAACGCGCGATGACGATTGCCCGCGTGTTCAGGGAAATGTTCGAAACACTCGCCGAGCGGTCCTTCGTAGCCTTGTTTGTCGCCGCGCTTCTCGGTGCGGTCGCCAGCGGTCTTGCAGCCGGGCTGACGCTGTATTTCCTGACCTATTTCTGGGGCTTTTCGGATGTCCAGACCGGCCTGGTCCTGTTTGGCACCTTCGTCGCCGCCATGATCGGCTTTGTCCTGGCCCCGATCATCACCCGCACGATCGGCAAGAAACGCGGCGCGATCCTGGTTGGCCTCGTCGCCTTTCTCGGCGCGCCGCTGCCGATCGTATTACGGCTTCTGGACGTATTGCCGCCAAACGGGACCGATTTCATCTTCTGGTTCGTGATCATAACGAACGTGATAGATGTCGGCCTGATCATCTGTTTCCAGATCCTGTTTTCCTCCATGGTCGCAGACCTGGTCGAGCAGAGCGAGCTGAAAACAGGACGGCGTTCGGAAGGCGTGTTCACCGCCTCGGTGACATTCGTGCGCAAATCGGTTCAGGGGCTTGGCGTGATGGCGGCATCGCTGATCCTGACACTGGCGCAGTTTCCAACCGGCGGCGACACCAGCCAGGTGCCTGACGAGGCGATCTGGCGTCTGGGCGCCTTTTATGTGCCTTCGGTGCTGTTGCTCTGGATGGCGATGATCGCCGTGATCTCGACCTATCGCATCGATCGTGCGACGCATGAGAGTAATCTTCAGAAACTGTCAGGGGCCGCATCCTCGGCATCCTGATAACATCCACGGGCTTTCAAGGGAGACTGCAAATGCCTGACACAATGACCGGGTTCGACCCGAATGACGAACTCAACAACCTCAACATGTCCGAGGAGGCCAAGCCGCTCTACGAACACGTCAAGCGGTTCATCGCCGAGACGGTTGAGCCGATGTACGAGGAGTATACGCGCCTTGGCCGTGAGCGGAAGGACCCGCACAATATCTGGCAATATGCCGACGGCCAGCTTGACGCGCTTGAAAAGGCCAAGGACAAGGCGAAGTCGGAGGGCCTGTGGAATTTCTTCCTGCCCGATGCCGAAACCGGCGAGGGCCTGAAAAACCTCGACTACGCCTATATCGCCGCGGAACTGGGCAAGAACCCGCTCGCCTCGGAATCGATGAACTGCTCAGCGCCCGATACCGGCAATATGGAAGTGCTCGAACGGGTCGGCACGCCCGAACAGAAAGAGAAATGGCTCAAGCCGCTTCTGGAGGGCAGGATCCGCTCCGCCTTTGCGATGACCGAACCGGGCATTCCGTCTTCGGATGCCAAGAATGTCTCGACCCGCGCCGTGCTGGAGGGCGATGAGTGGGTCATCAATGGCGAGAAATTCTACATTTCCGGCGCCGGCGATCCGCGCTGCAAGATCATGATCACCATGGTCAAGACAAGCCCCGACGCAGCCTCGCACAAGCAGCAGAGCCAGATCCTTGTGCCGATCGACACGCCCGGCGTGAAGATTCTCGACGGCATGCAGGTGTTCGGCGAATATGACGCCCCGCACGGACACATGCACATCGTGTTCGACAATGTGCGCGTGCCAAAGGAGAACATGCTTCTTGGTGAGGGCCGTGGGTTTGAAATCTCGCAGATCCGTCTCGGACCGGGCCGTATCCATCACTGCATGCGCTCCATTGGTGCAGCCGAGCGCGCGCTGGACCTGATGTGCGTGCGCGGACAGGGCCGCCAGGCCTTTGGTCGCGACCTGATCAAGCTGGGTGGCAATCTTGAAAAGGTCTCCCGCGCGCGGATCGAGATCGAGGCGATGCGCCTGATGGTGCTCAAGGCCGCCAAGGCGATGGACGTTCTCGGCAATCGCGAAGCGCGGGTGTGGATCTCCATGGTCAAGGCGATGGTGCCGGAAAAGGTCTGCAAGATCATCGATGACGCGATCCAGCTCCATGGCGCGGCCGGTGTGTCGCAATGGACGCCGCTTTCGCGCATGTATACCAGCCAGCGCACGCTGCGTCTGGCCGACGGCCCTGACGAGGTCCACCACATGGTGGTCGGGCGCGCCGAAGTGTCGAAATATACCGGAGAGGAAGAAGACCCGGCGATGGCTGCGGTCTGGCGCAAATAGGCATTGTCAACCGACGGCCCCGGAGCGCGTTCTCCGGGGTCGGGCAGGCGTGTTGCTTGTTGTGAAGTGGCATTCCTGATGGCTGAGCAGCGCGCGCCCGCGCCTGCCTCAGTCCGCCTGCATTTCGAGACCTTCAAACGCCCCGCCTTCGCGCCAGGCTTTCAGGACGCCGAAATATTCCACCGAACCGCCGCCATAAAAAGAGCCACGCGCTGCGCGCTCGGACGGCTTGCCTTCATTATTGTAGTAGCCCGGCGTGCATTCGGAGAGGAATTTCTCGCGCAACTGCGCCTTGGCGATGATCGTTTCTCCCCAGGCGTTTTCCGCCTGCGCTGAGGGCTCAACGCGGCGCAACTGTTCGCGCAGGGCGTGCTCGATAATGTAGCCGGCATGCTGGGACTGTTCCGACAGGTTGTGCGGATAATTGGCCGTGAACCCGCCCTGCGGCCCGCCAAGGATGAACATGTTGGGAAAGTCGCGCACCATCAGCCCGTGCAGGCTGCGGATGTCCATGTCCCACTCGCCGGCAAGGCTCTTGCCGTCGGTTCCGGTGACGTCATAGCCGGCGCGGCGGGTGTAACCCGTGCCGACCTCAAAGCCGGTTGCATAGATCAGGCAGTCGATTTCATAGGCTTCGCCATTGGCGATGACAGCCGTTTGCGTGATCGCCTCAACGCCCTTGCCGTCGGTATCAACGAGCTCGACATTTTCGCGGTTGAAGGCGGCGAGATAGTCGTCATGAAAACAGGGCCGCTTGCAGAACTGGCGGTACCACGGCTTTAGCGCCGCCGCGACTGACGGATCGGCGACAATCTCGTCGACCCGGCCGCGCACCTGCTCCATCTTTTCGAAATCGGCCAGTTCCATCATGGTTTCAAGATCGGCGGGCCCTTCGGCCTTGATCTCCCCGTTCATGAACCGGACCATCAGGTTGCGGATGATGTCGGTCCAGCCATCCCTCACTAGGTCCTCACCGACTGGGAGGCCGGAAACCAGCGCGTTGAAATTCTCCATGCGGTGCTGCTGCCAGCCGGGTTCCAACTGGCCGGCCCAATCGGTATCGGTCGGCCGGTCGCCGCGCACATCGACCGATGACGGCGTGCGCTGGAAGACATAGAGCTGACCAGCGCCCTGTGCGAGATGCGGCACGCACTGCACCGCCGTCGCGCCGGTGCCTATAATGCCGACGCGCTTGCCGGCCAACCCGGTCAGTCCGCCGGAAATGTCGCCACCGGTATAGTCATAATCCCAGCGGCTGGTGTGGAAACTGTGGCCCCCGAAGGTCTCGATACCGGGAATGCCAGGCAGTTTCGGCCGATTGAGCGGACCGTTCGACATCACCAGGAAGCGCGCGCGTATCGCGTCGCCCCGGTCGGTGCGGATGATCCAGCGACAGGCGGCCTCGTCCCACTGCGCGCCGGTCACTTCGGTCTGCAGGCACGCCTTGTCATAAAGGCCGAATGTCTCGGCAATCCGCCGGGAATGTGCATGGATCTCCGGCGCGCGGGAGTATTTTTCCACCGGCATATAGCCGGTTTCTTCCAGCATCGGCAGATAGATGTAGCTTTCGATATCGCAGGCTGCGCCAGGATAGCGGTTCCAGTACCATGTGCCGCCAAAATCCCCGCCCTTCTCGATGATGCAGATATCGTCAATCCCGGCCTGCTTCAGCCGCGCTCCCGCGATCAGCCCACCAAAGCCGCCCCCGACGATAACCACATCCACCTCATCACTGAGCGGCGCGCGCGTGATCGGCGCGTCGATATACGGGTCGTCGAGATAGTCTGCGAATCCGCCCGTGACCTCGACATACTGGTCATTGCCGTCCTCGCGCAGGCGTTTGTCGCGTTCAACCCGGTATTTCTCGCGCAGGGCATCGGGGTCGAAGTCTCTCGAACCGGTATATAACGTATCTGCCATCTGCGCCGTCCTCCCTTCAGATATGCCATGTCTGGCTTTATTTTTGTAAGTGTAGCCGACTCTCATAAACGGGTCAAACCCGGTCTCGCCGACCCGTCATCAACTGGTGCCGACGACACCGCCATCGCTGGCAATGACCTGCCCGACGACAAATTCTCCTGCACGCGAACTCAGGAAGATGACCAGACCGGCAATATCCTGCGGCGTGCCGACACGTC